>PLFE01000183.1:206-14568 GCA_003136675.1 Bryobacterales bacterium | reverse complement strand
GCGGATTTCAACGGAGATGGCATCGAAGATCTGGCGGTGACATCGGACGATGGCGTCGATATTCTTCTGGGCACCGGGACCGGCCAGTTCCGTTCGTATGTTCCCTATTCCACGCCGGCTATTGGATCGGGCACATCGTCGTTCGGGCTGGCCGTGGCCGACTTCAATGGGGACGGCATTCCCGATCTGGTGGTCACCAACGGGCTCGCCGGGAGTATGAGCATATTCCTGGGGCGCGGCGATGGAACGTTCTCAACCGGTTCACTTTACAGCGTGGGCGATGAGCCGCAGGCCGTGGTGGTGGGGGACTTCAACAGCGATGGCCACATGGATTTCGCGGTGGCCGACGTTCTGGATAGTACCGTTTATGTATTTCTCGGGACCGGCAGCGGGACATTCAACATCGCGCCCGGAAGCCCCTTCGCAACCGGCAACCAACCCAACGATATCGCGACGCTGAGCGGCACCAGCGGTCACTTGAATCTGGTGCTGGCCAACGCCACCGACAATCAGGTTCAAGTATTCAATGGAAATGGGAACGGCAGCTTCTCTTCCGCCGCATTCATCAATGTCGGCAACCAGCCGGACAGTCTGGTGGTGGCCGATTTCAATGGCGACCTGGTTCCCGATATCGGCGTGGTGAACACCTCCGACAATACGGTGACGGTTCTGCTGAATCTCTACGGCCAACTGACCACGCAAGGCACCTACGCCCTGTGCCCCAGTTGCAATTACGTTCAGCTGGCGGCCGGCGATTTCAACAACGACGGCGTCACCGACCTGGTGATCGCCGATCAGGGGCAGGACCTTCCGCCCGGCGGGTTGAACGTGCTGCTGGGACAAGGCTGTTCGTACTCGGTCTATCCCACCACCATTTACCAGGACGATACCAGCAGCGGAACCAGCGTGGTTCTGGCCGGTAACGGACCCACATGCGCCTGGACGGCGTCCAACGCCAACTCCTGGTTCACGCTCAGCAGTTCCTCCGGCTCGGGATCGAGCGGGTCGGTGAACGTGACCATTTCCGCCAATAGCACCGGCGCCGACCGCACCGGCACATTCCTCATCGCCGGGCAGACGGTCACTGTGACGCAGCGCAGTACCAAGGGAGTTTATAGCGACGTACCGCCGAACGAATATTACTTCGATGCGGTGAACCTGTTTGCCGCCAAGGGCATCACCACGGGGTGCACCCCGACAACCTTCTGCCCCACGGACGACGTGACGCGCGCGCAGATGGCCGTGTTTATTGTCCGGTCCATTTTTGGGGGCGACAACTTCACGCCCCCGGCCAACCAGATCTTCAGCGACGTGCCGCCCGGCAGTTTCGGCTACAACTGGATTCAGGAGCTTTCCGTGCTGGGAATCACCACGGGCTGTTCGCCGACGATGTTCTGCCCCAACGACAACATCATCCGGTCGCAAATGGCCATATTCATCATTCGCGCGCGCTTCGGCGCAAGCACGGTGTTCACCTACCCACTGACGCCTTACTTCAGCGATGTGGGCACCACCGCCTTCGGCTTCGAATGGATTCAGCGGATGAAATATGACAGCATCACCTCCGGTTGTTCGGTGACGCTGTTTTGCCCGAGCGACGACGTAACGCGCGGCGATATGGCCATCTTCGTGATGACCGGCGCATTCAACGATCTGCTGCCCGTGGGAACTCCGGTGATTTCCAGCATCAACCCGGCGGTGCTCACGGCGGGCCAGACGGGAACGTTCACAGTGACCGGGGAGAACACCACGTTCGCTGCCGGCCAGACACAGTTTGTCTTCGGCGCCGGTTCGGGAATTACCGTCAACGGCCAGCCCATCGTCAACAGCCCCACCAGCATTACGGTGAGCCTGACGGCGGCGGCGGGCGCGACGGAGGCGCCCAACTCGATCTATGTACAGACCGGTACTCAGGAGGCCGTGCTCCCGAATGGTCTATCGGTTCAGTAGTACTGGGCGAAGGTTAACGCCGTGAAACGTAAGGATTTGCAGAACGGTTGGAGCCACTGCAAAGTCTGGGCTACAATTTAGAGTCTTCCTGTTCCCTGCTTTCTAACGAGTTTTTCTTGATCCGGAGCCGCACCTAAACATGAATCGCGCCGCGCACTTTCTCGCTTGTTTCGCCACAGTGGTCTCTTTCGGGCTGATGGAGCGCCCTGCGCTTGCGCAGCACGCCCGCAGTCTCACCACGACCACCACGACGCTTTCCTTCTCGCCGGGATCCCCCGCATTCGGTTCCGCGGTGATCCTCACCGCGACCGTAGTGCCTGGATCTCCGACGGGGACGGTGACGTTTTATGACGGCACAACGGTGCTGGGGGAAGTCGGCGTGGCCACCAATACGGCCCACCTGACCACCATCGCGCTCACGCCAGGCAGCCACTCTCTGACCGCCTACTATGGCGGCGATACGTTGAACAAGCCCAGCCTGTCCGCGAAAGTGCCCGCCACGGTTTCGAGCGGCGGGGGCGGCGCGTTCAACCCGGCGTCTCCCTCCACCATTTCTCCGCTGGGCACGACCTCCGTGGATGTCGAGGAGGGCGATCTCAATGGCGACGGCAAGAACGATCTCGTGGTGGTCAACCAGGGAAGCAATAACATCAGCGTGTTCCTCGGCAACGGAGATGGCACCTTTCAAAGTCCGGTTCTCTATGGCGTGGGGACCACCCCGAATGCCGCCGTGATTACCGATGTGAACGGCGACGGATTCCCCGACATCATCGTGGCGAACCAGGGGACAGATACATTGAGCGTCCTGCTTGGCAACGGACAGGGCACCTTCGCGGCGGCCGTGAGCGTGACCACCCTCAACGGACCCCACAGCATCGCGGTTGCCGATTTCAATGGAGACGGACGGCCGGACATCGTCGTCACCAGCACCAACCACGGTTCGATGGCCCTGCATTTGAACTCCGGGACGGCGGGCTTCTTTGACGCGTTCACCACTTACACGACGCCCGGAACCACCAAGGGCCTGGTGATCGGCGATTTCAATAAAGACGGGTTCGCGGATGTGGCGGTGGCGAATTACAGCACCACGAACAACTTCCTCAGTATTTTCCTGGGCAATGGCGACGGCACCTTGAAGGCGCCTGTGAACTACACTCCCGGCGTTTCTCCGGTGGCGGTGGCGACGGCCGATTTCAATGGGGACGGCAAACTCGACCTCGCCGTCGCGAATAAGGGCGACAACACGGTGAGCGTGTTCATCGGAACCGGTACCGGCACGTTCAACACCGCGACCGCGTACCCGGCGGGCGCCGGGCCGACCTCGGTTGTGGCGATCGACGTGAACGGCGATTCCAAGCCCGATCTGCTGGTGGCGGACAACGGCGGCACGAACATCAGCCTCTTGCTCGGCAACAGCGGCGGCACATTCCAGAGCGCCAGCTCGATCACTGTGGGTGAGGGGCCGCGCAATGTGGTGGCCGCCAGCTTCAATAGCGACAACTACGTGGATATTGCCGTGGTCAACGAGAACGACAACCCCAGCGATGTGAGCATTCTGCTGGGAGTTCCCTCAACCTCCACCGTGCTGGCGGTATCGCCCAATCCGGCATCTCCGACTCAAACCGTCACCATGACGGCCACGGTGAGCCCCGTAACAGCCACGGGAGGCGTGAACTTCCTCGACGGCGCCACAATTCTGAACGGTTCTCCCATTCCCCTGTCGAGCGGAATCGCCAGTTACCCGAACGTTTTCAGCACCACCGGATCGCACAGCCTGACCGCCGTTTACATTCCTTCCGGCGGAGACCAAACGAGCACGTCTGCGCCGGTTGTCCTGCTGGTGGAAACGGGTTCCACGATCAGTCTGGCAGTCTCGTCGCCCACTTCCACGCTGGGGCAGCCGGTGGCTTTCACCGCGACTCTGACTCCGATCACGGCAACCGGAACCGTCACTTTCTATGACTTCGGCGCGAATGAAATCGGCAGCGCGGTGGTGAGCAACGCCACCGCGGTGCTGAACACATCCATCCTGTCCGCGGGAGCGCATTCGGTGACCGCCCGCTACAACGGCGACAGCGGAGACCAGACGTCTGTTTCGACGGCGGTGGTGGAAACCGTAACTCCGGCGCAGGGCGGCGGATACGGCGCGTTAGCCAACGTCACATACACGACAGGCACGGCTTCGGACGCAGTGGTTCTGGGCGATTTCAACGGCGACGGCATCGCCGATCTGGCGGTAGCCAACTACTCGGCCAACACGGTCAGCATTCTGCTGGGAAGCGGAAACGGCAACTTCCAGCCGCCGGTGGACTACGCGGTCGGCGTGAACCCGGTGGCCATCGCCATCGGCGATTTCAATAACGACGGAAAACCGGACCTGGTGATCTCCGATTACGGTTCGGCCAACGTGACTCTTCTGACCGGAACCGGCAGCGGCACATTCAACGCCGCCGTGTTCGTGCCCACGGGAACCGACCCGCAGGGCATCGCCGTGGCCGATTTCAATAACGACGGCTATCTCGATATCGCCGTGGTCAACAGCGCGACGAACAATGTCAGCATCATTCCCGGGAACGGCAACGGGACTTTCCAGAACGCGATCAACACCACCATTTCAGCGGGCGGCCTGAGGGCCATTACGGCGGGTGACTTCAACGTGGACGGCAAGGCCGACCTCGCCGTGACAGGCAACGGCGGCGTTTTCGTCCTTTTCGGAAACGGCAATTTCTCTTTCGGCAATCCCATCGATTACGCCACCGGTAACGGGACCTACGCCGTTACCACGGGCGACTTCAACGGCGACGGCAAACCGGACCTGGTGGTGGTGAACAGCGGCGATAACTCGGTGAGCGTGCTGCTCGGAGGCGTCAACGGAACCTTCCAGAGCGCTCTGGACTACGCGGTGGGAACGTTCCCGCAATCGGCCGTAGTGGGCGATTTCAATGGCGACGGGTTCCAGGATATCGCCACGGCGAATGAAGCCGCCAACAGCGTCAGCATCCTCTACGGCAATGGCCAGGGCGGCTTCGGTCCGGCGGTGAGCTACGCGAGCGGCACCACTCCGGTGGCGCTGGTTGCGGGCTCTTTCAACGCAACCGGCCAAACCGATCTCGCGGTGGTGAATTACCAGAACGGCACGGTGGGGATTTACCTCGCGCTGCTGGGGTCCACCACTTCGCTCAGCGTGTCGCCGAATCCGGACCCGGCCGGAGTTCCGGTAACGTTCACCGCCACGGTAACTCCCTCGGCGGCGACGGGAACGGTAACGTTCATGGACGGCGTCAACACGGAAGGCATGGCGACCCTGGTGAACGGGAGCGCAAGCCTGGTGGCCACGCTGCCCGCGGGGATTCAGAGCCTGACGGCCGTTTATAGCGGCGATACCGTCTACGGCCAGAGCACGTCTGCCGCGGTGCTCGACACGGTGGCGCAAGCCGCCACAGTGGTCACGCTGTCGGCCACGCCCAATCCCTCGACTCTGAACCAGGTGGTGACGCTTACCGCGGCCATCAGCAACGTGAGCGCGACCGGTCTGGTGACCTTTTATAACGGCTCCACAGTGCTGGGGTCCGGCGTGGTTTCAGCGGGCGGAACGCAGTTATTGACCGCCGCGCTTCCGGCGGGTTCTTTGCAACTCTACGCGCGCTATGACGGCGACGTCAACGACGCGGCGGCCATCTCGGTCGCGTTGCCGTTCTCGGTAGCCGCGGGCCATGGTTTCGGCCTTGGGAACGCGATCTCATTTGCGGCGGGCACAAACCCGGTTTCGCTGGCGGCGGCCGATTTCAACCTGGATAGCCGCATCGATCTCGCGGTGGCCGATTCAGTGGGCAACAGCGTGAGCGTGCTGCTGGGCGATGGCGACGGCACCTTCGCGCCGGGCGTCACTCTCCCCGTTGGCACGACACCCACTCAAGTCGTGACGACGGATTTCAACGGCGACGGGAAACCGGACATCGCCGTCACCAATTCCGGGTCCAACAATGTCAGTGTCTTCACCGGTAACGGCGACGGTACCTTCAGCGCGGGAATCAACTACGCCGCCGGCACCGCGCCCACGGCGGTAGCGGTTGCGGATTTCAACAACGACGGTAAGGCCGATCTGATTGTGGCCAACGGCTCCGGCGGTTCCATCAGCTTCATTTACGGCAACGGCGATGGAACTCTGGGTACGGTGGCGACCATTCCGGTGGGCGTGACAAACTCCGCCATCGCGGCGGGCGATTTCAATGGTGACGGAAACACCGACGTGGCCGTGACCGATACCAATACGGGTGTGGTCTGGATCCTGCTGGGCAACGGCAACGGCACTTTCCAGGCGCCCGTGAGCTACAAAGCGGGAACCACGCCGGTGGGCATCGCGGTGGGAGATTTCAACGGCGATGGCCGGCTGGATCTGGCAATTGCCAATAGCTCCAGCGGCAACGTCACGGTGCTTTTGGGCAACGGCAATGGAACCTTCCAGACAGCCGTTCAGTACCCCACCGGTTCGGGGACTCTCTCGGTGGCCCTGGGCGATTTTAACGGTGACGGCATTCTCGATCTGGCGACCACCAATCAGGGAGGTAATGTCGAGGTTCTGATCGGCCTTGGAAACGGAGCTTTCCAGAGCGCCATCGCCTTCCCCGCCAGTGCGTCCCCGGTGGCGCTGGTGGTGAACAACTTCAATGGGGATGGGAAAGATCAGGTGGCTGTGGCCAACAGCACCATCAACAGCGTGAGCGTGCTGCTGGATTCGGCCGCCACGCTGACCGCGTTCTCGGGAAGCGGGCAAGCGAGCCCGGTCGGTTCGACCTTCGCCGCGCCGCTGGAGGTGGAAGCCACGGGCTTCGGACTCCCCGTATCCGGCGTCACGGTCAACTTCTCCGTACCCACTTCCGGACCCAGCGCGCAGTTCACGGGAACCGGGCTCACCGCAACGGCGGTTACCGGAGTGAATGGAATTGCCACTTCGCCGGCGCTGACGGCGAACGGGACCGCCGGTGTGTTCAACGTGATTGCCACCGTGGGGAATGCCAATGTGGCGTTCACCCTGACGAACCAGACTTCCAATTGCACCTTTGCGGTGACCGGGGGACCGATCGCCTTTGACAGCACCGGCGGCAGCACCACGCTGACCGTTACCACGAATCTGGGGACCTGCAAGTGGGCGGCATCCACGGATTCCGCCAGTTGGGTCACGCTCTCCTCGGCCGGGGCTACCGGGCCCGGGTCCGTTACCGTGACGGTGGCTGCGAATAATTCCGGCGCACCGCGCAGCGGCAACGTCTTCGTGGCGGGACAGACGTTCCCCGTCACGGAAACGCTGACCCAGCAGATTTTCGCCGACGTGCCCCCGTCGGCCTACTATTTCGATGCCGCCAACCTGCTTTACACCTACGGGATCACCACCGGTTGCAGTTCCAGTCCGCTGGATTACTGCCCGCTGAATGATGTGACGCGCGCGCAGATGGCCGTCTTCCTGGTTCGATCGGTGTGGGGAAGCACGGCGTACACCCCGCCGGCGAACCAGATTTTCAGCGATGTGCCTCCCGGCAGCTTCGGCTATGCCGAGATCCAGGAACTCTATGCGCTGGGCATCACCAGCGGCTGCTCGCCGGGGATGTTCTGCCCCAATTCCAACGTGACCCGCTCTCAGATGGCGGTGTTCATCATCAACGCGCGGCTGGGCGCGAACCTGGTGTTCGAATACCCCTCGACGCCTTACTTCACCGACGTTCCGGTGGGCGCGTTCGCTTTCGACCAGATCCAGCGCATGCGGCAGGATAATATCACCTCCGGCTGCTCGCCAACCACCTATTGCCCCACCTCGCCGGTGACCAGAGGCGACATGGCCATCTTCATCATGCGCGGCCTGTTTAACATCCTGCTGCCGACGGGAACTCCGGTGATTACTTCGGTGAGCCCGTCCGTTCTGGCGCCGGGCCAGGGCGCGACGCTGACGATTACGGGAACCAATACCAGCTTCCAGCAAGGGCTGAGCCTGGTGAACCCCATTCCCGGGATTACGTTCGGAGTGCCCACGGTGACCAGCGCGACTTCGCTGACCGTGCCGGTGGTTGTGTCAACGGAAGCCGTGGCGCAACCCTGGCCGATTGAAGTGATCACCGGCTCGCAGAACGCGGTGTTGCCGAATAGCTTCGTGATTCAGTAGCGAGGCTTGAGCGGGTGGGGTCGGAGGCGAAGCGCGTCCGATTCCCGCCCCAGGGCTTTCCTACCCGCCTAGCGAAATTGCATAGACCGAAGACCGGAGGCCACGTCCGTCCTGTTCCCCGGGCGCCGCCGCCTGCCTCCCGATCTGATCGTCGCATGGGCTTTCCCAGTTTTTCCCCGCTGTTTGCGCCGGAAGCCCCGCCGGCAAGCGGAAAATTCTTTTTTTTCGCCGTGATTCAGATGCACGCCCCTCCGGGGCAGGCCAAGGGCCCGCCTCACCTTCGGAACGGGCAAGTTGTTGATTCTGTGGAAATTCGGGCGACCTGTTTTCACTTCACCAAATCCCGTACTCCAGTGCACAAACGGAACATCTGGATTCCGTTTTGAAAGCCTATAATGAGAACTAATGAGCACGCTTTCGCACAGACTGCAACTTAAGGTCTCGCAGAAGCAAGTCCTCACGCCTGGCCTTGTCCAGATGGTCACCGTCCTCCAGATGAATCGTCTGGAGTTGAAGGAGATGATCAACCAGGAAATGGTGAACAATCCCGTCCTGGAGGAGCTTGCCGAGGGTGTTGAAGAGATCTCGCCGGAAGAGCTGCAGCCGCTGCTTGAGGGCGAGGCCGAGCGCGTTCCCGAGCCTGCCGACAAGGGTCTGCTGGAAGCGCTGCGTGATACGCCGGATGCCGAGGTCCCCGAGGCTTCCGTAGCGCTGGAATACGCCGGCGAATCCACCACCGAACCCGTGGTGGAAACCCCCAGCGACCCGTTCGATGAGATCGATTTCGGTTCGTTTTTCGACGAATATCTGGATCCGGGCCACAAGAGCCCCGCGTCGGAATCGGTGGAAAAACCTTCTTTTGAAACCTTCCTTTCCCAGCCGCAGACGCTGCCGGATCATCTGCGGTCGCAATTGAGCGTGAGCCTGATTTCCGATGACGTGCGGGACGCGGCGGAATCCATCATCGGCAACCTGGATGAAGACGGGTACATTTCCTCGCCGCTGGACGAAATCGCGATGCTGGGCGGACACTCCGCCGCGGATATGGAAGCCGGGCTGAAGGCGGTGCAATCGCTCGAGCCGGCCGGGGTGGGCGCGCGCGACGTGCGGGAGTGCCTGCTGCTGCAACTGGAAGGCCGCAATGCCAAAGACGGCGTGGCCTGGCAGATCGTTTCGAAGCATCTGCGGCTGCTTGAAACCCGCCAGTTCCGGGAACTGGCGAAGGTATTGGGCCGCCCGGTGGAACACATCGAGATTGCGGTAAACATGATTCAGCATCTGAATCCGCGGCCGGGCATTCGCTTTTCCGGACAGGAAGCGCGGGCGGTGGAACCGGACGTCTACTTCATCAAGGATGGGGACGATTACCTGATCCAGATGAATGACGACGAACTGCCGCAGCTTCGGCTGAACCGGGATTACCACCGCATGCTGGACCGGCACAATGGCTCTTCCAAAGATGTGCGGGATTACGTGCGCGAGCGCTATACGTCCGCGATCCAGTTGATGAAGAATATCGAGCAGCGCAAACAGACCATTTTGCGGGTTTGCGAATCGATAAAGCGGCGTCAATACGATTTTCTGGCGATGGGCATCGATTATCTGAAGCCCATGATGATTAAAGATGTGGCGGAAGAGGTGGGCGTGCATCCTTCCACGGTGAGCCGGGCGGTTTCCAGCAAATACGCGCATACCCCGCAGGGCGTGTTCGAACTGCGCTACTTCTTCTCCGAATCCGTACAGGGCCCGAGCGGCGGCGATTTGCCCCTGCTGCTGCTGAAGCGCAAGGTGAAAAAGATGATTGAAGACGAAAACCCGCGCCGGCCGCTGACCGATGAGCAGATTACGTCGCTGTTGCAAGCCGAAGGAATCGATGTCACGCGCCGCACGGTGGCGAAGTATCGCGAGGATATGAAGATTCCGTCGACGCACCAGCGTCGGGTCCGCGAATAGACCGGCGTCCGTAAAAAAACGACCTTTATGAAAATAACCTATACGGGGCGGCAGGTGGATTTTCCGCCGGCGCAGCTCGAAAAGCTTCAAGGGCTGTTCTCCAAAGTTGCCAAGCTGCTGGATAGCAAGGGCGATTGCGAAGCGCATGTGCGGCTTTCGCATGAGCGGCATCTGCATCATGCCGAAGTCACCGTGAACTATCACAACCACGCGCTGGTGGGCCTCGGTTCCGACGCGGAGGCCTTTACGGCTTTGCACGAGGCGGTTCTGAAGCTGGAAACGCAGGCCGTGAAGGTGCGCGAAAAGTGGCGCGACGGCAAGCGCGTGACCGGTCCCAAGGAGAAGTTAAAGGAAACAGCTTAAACTATTCAGAATGGCCGTAGCGAAACGGAAGAGGGCGGATGTGCCGAAGAGCGCTCCGCCGGTAGCGCCGCAAGCGGAACTGGTGATCATCACCGGGCTGAGCGGTTCGGGTAAAGGATCGGTACTGAAGTCGCTGGAGGACATTGGCTTCTATGCGGTGGATAACCTGCCCATCGATCTGATTCCGAAGTTCGCTGAGTTGACGCGGGAATCCAACAGCATCCACAAGGCGGCTCTGGTGGTGGACGTGCGCGAAGGCGAGGGGTTGAAGCGCTTCCCCGCCCTCTACGCCAAGATCCGGCAGAGCATTCCCACTAAACTGGTGTTTCTGGAGGCGGACCGCGAGGCGTTGATGCGCCGCTTCAGCGAGACTCGCCGCCCGCACCCGCTGGGCACGGGGCAATCGATCAGCAACAGCATCAATGCCGAGATCCGCCAGCTTGCTCCCATCCGCGAGCTGGCGGACCTGGTGATCAACACCTCCAAGTTCACGGTGCATGAACTTCGCGACCATATGCGGGACAAGTTCATGGGCGCGGGCGAGGAACAGAAGATCATGGTGTATGTGAGCAGCTTCGGCTACCGGCATGGCGTTCCGCCGGATAGCGACCTGGTGTTCGACGTCCGCTTTTTGCCCAACCCGAACTACATTCCGAAGTTCAAGAAGCTGACCGGAAGGCATCCGGCGGTGGCGGCGTATATTCGAAGCTTCCCGCAAACCACGGAGTTTATCGGGCGCATTTCCGAGCTGCTGATTTATTTATTGCCGCACTACATCGAAGAGGGGAAGAGCTATCTCACGATCGGGTTCGGATGCACCGGCGGACATCACCGGTCGGTGATGATCGCCGACCAGATTCGCAAGAATCTGAGCGCGGCGGGCTTCAATGCCAAGGCGACGCATCGCGATATCGCGAAACCGGTGTGAGGGGCATTCAGATCTCTTCGAGCCGGTCGAAAACCTCCCGCACCTTCTCCAGAGGATTGGCCATATCCGGCACCTCCTTCAACTCCAGCAGCAGCGGGTATTGATCCTGCGCCGAACGCAGCAGTTCCATCACGGGCTTCCAGGGAATGGTTCCGCCTTCCGCGACGAGCGGAAATAAATGCAGGTCCTTCTGGCCATCGTTATCGTGGACATGCAGAGACCGGATGCGCTTCTTCATCAGATTGAACTCGTGCTCCACGCCCGCGCCCAGATTGGCGTGGCCCGTGTCGAAAACGAAATTGAGATCGAGGTGCGTGGTGGCGAGGAAATCCACCAGGCGCTCCGCGGTGGAAAGTTCGTTGGGAATGTTCTCGAGCAGAATCTGCACGCCACGCTGCCGCGCGAAGTTGGATAGCTCTTCGAGCGAATTGAAAGCCGCGTCTACTTTGCGATCGTCGTAGGTCTCGGCCAGCACGCCGATATGCTGCACCATGTACTTGAACGGAATGGTCTCGGCAATCTCGATGGCGCGTTTGATCTCGTCCACCATGCGGATGCGCTCGCCCTTCACGTGCTCGCAGATATTCAACCAGGAATGCGGTCCGGAGCGGCCCCAGATGTCGTCGGTGTACATGGGCGAGTGAATGGAATGGAGCGCGAGCTTGGCATCGCGGAAAAAGTGGCCCAGTTCGCGGATCTGCGATTGATCGCGATAATCCAGATGCTGGCGCGCGCAAAAAATCTCAACCGCCGGAATGCCGGCTTGCTCCACCCGGTTCAGCCACGCGACGGTGAGACGATGATTGACAGTTAAGTGCGTAGATAATACGTGCTTCACTAGAATCCTTTAGCCGTGCCTTCGGTGCGGCCGTCCGGCGCGCCTTCAATCCAGCCGTTGTCTAAACGGATGACGGCCATCTCGCCGATGCGGGGACGAAGAATCATATCATGTCCATATTTGGTGCGCAGTAAGTCGATGGTATCGGGCGAGATGGTTTCTTCCGCCAGGAGCTTATCCGGCATCCATTGGTGGTGAATGCGCGGCTGGTCGACGGCCTGCTGCGCGTTCATGCCGAAATCCATCAGATTGAGCGCAACCTGAAGTACGGAGTTGATGATGGTCGGTCCGCCGGGAGTTCCCAGCACGGCGCGCAACTTACCATCCTGCAGAAGGATGGTGGGCGTCATGGAAGAGAGCGGCGTCTTTCCCGGCGCGATGGAGTTCGCTTCACCCTGAATGAGCCCGTAATAGTTGGGCGAGCCCGGCTTGGGCGCGAAGTCGTCCATCTCATTATTCAGCAGAAAGCCGAGTCCCGACGCGGTAACTCCGGAACCAAAGCCGCCGTTGAGGGTGTAAGTGACGGAGACCGCATTGCCCTCGGGATCGACAATCGAAAAGTGCGTGGTCTGGGTGCTTTCGTTGGTGGTGTAGACGCCGGGCTTGATCTCGCTGCTGGGGGTGGCATGATCGGGATTGATGGAGGCGCGCAGGGCCGCAATGGTCGCCGGATTCAGCAGCGAAGTAACAGGGACCTTAAAGAATTCCGGATCGCCCATCCACTCACTGCGGTCGGCGAAGAAGCGGCGCATAGCCTCCGCCAGGAAATGATATTCGCGCGCGGAGCCTGCGCCGGTACGCGCGTAGTCCGTGCCTTCGAGAACGCCCATCATCTGCAGGATGCCGACGCCGCCGGAACTGGGCGGAGGCGCGGTGATCACGGTATAGTTCTTGTACTTGCCGGTGAGCGCAGGGCGATCGATGGTTTTGTAGTTGGCGAGATCCTTCTCGGTGAGCAGGCCACCGTGAGCGCGCATGTCTTCGGCGATTTTATGCGCGACCGGACCTTCATAGAAACCGGCTGCGCCGAAGTCGCGAATGCGCTCCAGGGTTGCCGTGAGTTCCGGCTGCTTCAAAGTATCGCCGAACTGGTAGCCCTTTCCATCATTCAGGAAAATGCGTTTGGAATCTTCGAATTTTTCGAGCTTGGCGATGCTTTGCGGATCGTGGAGGGAGCGCGCGAAATCCCACGAGACGGGAAATCCGTTGCGGGCCAAATCGATGGCGGGCTGTACGAGTTCCTTCCAGGGGCGCTTGCCGAACTTCAGGTGCGCGTACTCCATGCCGGAAACAGTGCCGGGGATGCCGGACGCACGATAACCTTCCACGCTATCGGTGGTCGGTTTGCCGTCGGGCCCGAGATACATGTCGTGGGATGCGGCGGCGGGGGCGCGCTCGCGGAAGTCGATGAAGTCCGTCTGGCCGTTCGCGAGGCGCACCAGCATGAAACCGCCGCCGCCGATATTGCCGGCGNNTGGCGCGCGTGCACGGGTTCACGCGCAAAACAGGCCGGAAGGAGAGACAAGAGCAGTGCGTAACGCCGCATAGAATCAAAGTTTAGCGCGGACCCGTTTCAGTAAACACCGCGACAACGCAGCGGGACGCGGCCGCTATTGAGCGTGCGTGGCGGCCGTGGTGTTCGCCGCCGGGGCAGTGATTGGCACACTGTCCAGTCGCGTTCCCCCCAGCACCAGGGAAAGGGAGTTGGTCTGCTGGCCCACGCCGTTAAACTGCATCACGTACCGCACCGCATTCGGNNCTGACATACGCGTTCTCCATGCGAGAGCCATCCGCCGCCATGTAGTATGCGTCGCTGCGGCGGTTGATCTTGCCGCCGTTATCGACGGCAACGACATTGGAGAAAGGCTGCAAGCCCACTTGTCCGGCATGCAATTTCGTGATATCGAAATCGCAAAGTACGTCGGACGCGGAACGGTAGCATCCGTAGGCGGTGAGCGTGTAGTCCGCGCCATGGAAAGTCCCGAGACCTTGACCGGTGAGAGCAGTGCGGGAAGATGGCCGGCCAGTGTTCGCTGTGGCGGGAGTTGTTGCATTCGAGGTTGCGGAGGATCCCGCGATTCGCGAGGGAAGGCCGCCGAGCGTGCCAGCCGCGGTTGAGGTGGAGGTCATGGGCCTTGCAGGCAGTGCGGCGGCTGGCGGCGCTGATGCGGCCGGA
>PLFE01000183.1:0-158 GCA_003136675.1 Bryobacterales bacterium | reverse complement strand
CAGCATTAGCCCCAGGAAAACGGGAACTGGCCGCCAAATAATTTTACTGCGATGCATAATCACTTTTCCTCCGTCGAAAATTCGCGGAAACACCCGTGCAGGCCATAATATCAGAAAAATCCGGGCTCGAATTGGGCGGCGTGCAATGGAGCGGCGTG
>PLFE01000219.1 GCA_003136675.1 Bryobacterales bacterium | reverse complement strand
TAGCCCCGACCTGGGTAATAGCCTCAAGGAATCACTAACCCCCCGGTGCTCGCCAATGCCGTCAGCTCTGCCGGTCACCCGAGTAGTAATAACTCGAAGAGTGCTTTCCGTAGCCATAGTACTCGTAGTTATCCGACATATCCTTGCTGACCTTATTCAGCACCAAACCAAGAACGTTGACGTGCAGCCGCTGCAGCCGTTGCAGAACCGAACCCAAAGCCTTGCGGTTGGTTTCTCCCGCGACGCTGACAATCACCACGCCATCCACCAGGGTGGCCATCTGGATCGGCTCGGCGAAATTCATGAACGGCGCCGAATCGATAATGATCAGCGAATACTCACGGCCCGCCTCTTCCAGAACCTGCTCGATGCCGGCGCCGGCCATCTCGATGGCGCGATGCGACGGCGGACCGGATGTGAGCAGGTCGAGGTTCGGAACGCGCGTGACGGGGGTCAGGGCGTCGCGCCAGGACATTTCGCCCAGCACCACGTTCGAGAGCCCCAGCGGGCTGTTCAAACCAAAGAACCGATCGATGCTGGGACGCCGCAGATCGCCGTCGATGAGAAGCGTCTTCTTGCCCTGCTGCGCGTGAGTGGTGGCAAGCAGCGCGGACGTGGTGGATTTTCCGTCTCGCGGCGATGCGCTGGTGATGAGAATACTGCGAATGCGCCGGTCCAGATCGCTCAGCAGAATGGAGCTGTGCAGCACGCGAACGGATTCCTCCAGCATCTTGGTGCCCTGCGATGCCTCTTCCACTTTCACCAGTTCGCCGGTACTCGCGGCCTCCGCAAGCCCGCCAAAGCGGAACTTCCAGTCGCGCGACATGGGCAGGCTGCCGATGAGGTTGGTGCGCAGTTCGCGCGTCACCTGCTCGGGGTCGCTGATCGTATCGTCGAGCGTATCGGCCATGACCGCGCCGCCGATTGCCAGGAATGTCGAAAAGACAAACGTGAGAAGCACGTTCAGCGGAATGTTCGGAGAAACCGGCCTATCGCCTGGCAGCGCTTCGTCCGCCATGCGCGTGGTGCGGTTTTGGAAACCGGAGTTGATGCTCGCTTCCTTGATCTTGCGCACCAATTCTTCATAAAGCTTCTTATCCGCGTCCGCCTCTTGCTTCAGGCTGTCGTATTGGAACGAATGCGCGTTCAGCTTGTCGAATTCCGCTTTGGTCTCCAGCACGGACGATTTCAGCATCGCTTCGCGGTTGAGCGCCTCGCGATATTCCACTTCGCTGCGCCGCTTGACGCTTTTGGCTGAAGAATCGAATTGCGATTGCAATTCCGTCACCAGGTCGGCCGCCTTCTGATACTCCGGGTGATTCGGGCCGTACTGTTGTTTCACCAAAGCGAAGTGTTCCTGCGCCTCGTTGATTTTCTCCTGCTGTCTCTTCAACGCTTCGCCCTGAGTAGACACCTGCGCCGCATCCACGGAACCGGTTTGGGTGGAGTTGAACGCGGCTTCTTTCCGCATCCGGTCCGCCTGCGCGTTGGTGTACTCGGTATTCAACTGCAGCAGACGCGCGGAGAGAATATCGGTCTTCTGCGCCGGGTCGATGACGCCCATCTGCTTTTCGAATTCCGCCAGCGCCATGGAGGAGCGCTCCATCTTGGCGCGCAACCCGTCGAGTTGTTGCTCCATGAATTGAGAGACACTGGCGGAGGCCCGCGCGCGAATCTCGTAAGTGTGCTCCAGGTAAGAAGCCGCCACGCCGTTGGCCACTTTGGAAGCCAGCACCGGGTCGGGCGAGCGGTAGCTGATCTGAATGAGATAAGTATTCACGGGCCGCGAAACCGTCAGCCGCTTCAACTCCACCGGACCTTTCGGGATCGTATTCCGCGGCGGCTCCGGGCCACGATGGAAAAACGATGTTACGGTTTCATGACGCAGAAGATCGTATTTCTGGACCACCGGCCGCAGGACGGAGTCCGACTCGATCAACTGCAACTGCGTCGTCATGAACTGCTCCCCATCCGGGTTGGACGGACCCCGGTTGGAATTCTCTCCCACAACCTCGGTGGGTGAGTCGCGATCCACATCGAGCGTCGCGGTGGATTCGTACATGGGCTGCATGCGCGAGGAAATAATAAACGCCGCGATGGTGCAGATCGCGACAAAGCTGAACATGTGCCAGCGGAAGCGGCGCAGCACCCACAAGTAGTGCGCCAGAGGAATGGAAGATTCGCTGGTCGGCTGCTCTGGACCTAGCCGGGGTGGACCGGCCTGCACCTGATAGGCGGCCAGCGCGCGCGTCAGAAGTTCGCCCGCGGGCACGAGAGCTTCGCTGTCGGAGGTGCCCCGTGAATTACCCGTGTTCATGCCTTTTTTCTTCCCGCGATGCGCATTGGAGTTAGTGGCAATTCATTAGTGCCAAATTAATAGACCCGAACCGGCCCCGACGCCAAAAGTGGTGATCGCTTCCAGTATCTTCGCCGTGTTGCGCTTACTCTTACTATCCGGAATAAACAGAACGTCGTTGGGCATCAGAGCGACATCCGGCGACTTACGCTCCATGATCTTCTCCAGGTGAATGGGAATTTCGCTGTTGGGAGTATCTCCGTGCCGCAGGATAAACGCCTCTTTCGCGGCGTAGGGTGACAGGCCTTCCGCTTGAGAAAGAACACGGATCACGGTCAATTCGCTCAGGTCGTGAACCGGTATCGCTCCCGGCTTCTTCACGTTCCCGACAACGTAGACGCGGCCGCCTTCCGGCACGCGCACCTCTTCCCCGCCATCCAGCTTCACGTTCAGGCTTTCGTTTGAACCGTCGAGCAGGGTCTTTACAGGGATGCGCTGCACGAGAGAAGATGCCCCGTTTTCCCCAGGGTGCGTCACCAGGATTTCCGAACCGGCGGCGTCGCTTAGACCCTCCGCCCTGGTTAGCGCGTCGAGGAGAGTCACATTGCCATAAGCCTGGAAGGTAAGTGGATGTTTCACCGCTCCCACAACGCTGATTGGCCGGCTGCGGTATTCCGCCACCGAGACGGTGACAATGGGCCGGACCAGGATGCCTTCGGTCTTCAGTTCATCCGCAATCCGTTGCTCCAGTTCGGCGGGAAGCAGCCCCGCGGCCTGAATCGGCTTGGTGAGCAAGGGCATCCGCAAGACCCCGTCCTGACCTACTCTGACGGTGCGCGTCAGTTCAGGCGAATCGTAGACCTGCACGGAGACCAGATCGTCGCCGCCTATTTTCTGCATCGGGAGGTTGCCACCCGAAGCATTCATGTCGCCATTTCTCTGGGTGTTCGGCTGCTGTTGCTGCTGACCGTTTACAGGCGCAGCGCCCCACAAGGTCAACCAAAAAACCATCCCAACAAGTAAGCTGAACCTCAAGCGCGCGGGAACATGAGAGAACCCATCAGAAAACCCATCAGAAAACCCCGGTGAGAGAGGCGTCGTGTTTGCGATGAGTCTCATAAAACAATTCTCCGAGGGATAAAAGGAATGCCATCACGGGTTTGCCATCCCAGTGATAATAGGATAAAAGTAACATGTAGACGCGTCGTAAGTCAAACCACGCGAAAGAGCTTTTCCATACATTTCATAGACTTAGGGATGGTACGGACGTTCTATCTGGATCGCGTGATCGAGCGCTTGCGCCCTTGGTATCTGCGCCGTTTCTACTTCAAGTGGGTTACGGGAAGCAAGCCGAATTCCTTCTCGTCGTGCTGGAATTTTCCCGAATTTTTGCCGCCGCTTCGCGAGAAAACACGCGATCTCGCCATCATTTTTCTGCCGATGAACGACTGGCATGGGCGCGTGCAGCGTACCCAGCATCTGGCGCGCGACCTGGCGCGGCGGGGCTTCCCGGTGATTTACGTGAACCCCCACCTGGGACGTGAATTTCCTGACATTTTTCGCCGTGGGGAAGAAGAAAAATTAATGCAGATTGAGGGCAATCTCGTCGAACTGCACATCCACCTGCCGCGTGAACCGGTGTTCCATCACCGGCTGCTGACGCGGGATGAATCGGCGCGCATCTCCGGTGCAGTAACAAATGCGCTGCGGCGCACGGGAGCACTTCGCGCCGTGCAAATCGTGTCCCTTCCCATCTGGCTGGACGCTGCGCAAGCCATTCGCGAAAGCGATGGCGCGCCGCTGATCTACGATTGTCACGATCACCTTTCGGGATTCTCGAACATGGCCCGGGAAATCGTCGATCGGGAGGCTGCGCTGTTTCGCGCGAGCGACCTGGTTCTCGCGACGGCGCAAGCCCTGATGAAACAGGCCGCCGCCGAAACGACAGCGCCGCGCGTCTTGTTGCGGAATGCCGCCGCTCACGAGTTCTTCGAAGTTCAGGTTGAAGCTCCCAGCCAGGTCAGCATCGGCTACGCCGGCGCAATCGATTCCTGGTTCGACGCGGAGGCCGTGCGCCATGCCGCAGTTACGCGCCCCGATTGGCGCTTCGAGCTGATCGGCCGCGTGGAGAACGAGGCCGTGCTCGCGCTTTCGGCTTTACCCAACGTGTATCTTGCCGGAGAAGTGCCGTTCGCTGAATTGCCGCGGCGCCTGGCGCGCCTGACGGCCGCCATCATTCCTTTTCGGCTCAACCCGTTGATTGAAGCCACGGACCCCATCAAGGCCTACGAATACCTGGCGTGCGGGCTCCCGGTCGTGGCGTCGAAAATGCCGGAGCTGGAACGCTTCGGCGACCTCATCTCCTTCTACTCGACGCCCGCCGATTTTGTCGCTCAACTCGACCGCGCCATTCTCCCGGGGTCAGGCGCGATGCTTGAGCGGCGGCGGGTGTTTATCGCTGGGGAAACGTGGGAAGCCCGCGGCGCGCAGCTCGCGGAACTCGCCGGGAAGCTATCCATTTCACAATCTTGAGATTGCCGGGCGCGCACCGCCACTCCGTTTCAAACGGCGTTCTCTATGATCTTGTCTTTTGCGATCCTCTCTTTTGTGGCCGGCTTGTTGCCTTCGCTTCAGATTCATCCTCTGCTCCACGCTGTAAAGAGGCCGTCGCCGCAAAGTGCGACATCCACATCCATCACTATCAGCGCGTCGCCAAGCCCGGTTCTGTTGGGGCAGCCGGTGACTCTCACCGCCGCAATTCAACCTTCGGGCGCAACTGGATCGGTCACGTTTTACAGCGGCGTTTCCATTCTCGGCGTAGCTGCCGCTTCTTCCGGGCAGGCGACTTTCACGACCGCTCTGCTGGCGGCCGGACCGAACGTTCTCGCCGCCCGCTTCGACGCCAACGAGACTTTCGGAACAAGCTTGTCCTCACCGCTTCGCTTGAATGTCGGGGTTGCGCCAGGCACCGGTTTTCCCGGCGGCGTGATCAATCCATCGCTCGGAGCCACGCCGGTCTGGGTGGTGACCGCCGATCTGAACAACGATGGAATCGCGGATCTGATTACCGCCAACGCGGGTGAGGGCGCCGTTTCCGTATTCCTCGGCAACGGGGACGGCACATTCCAGCAATTGCCGGACGTCTCTACGGGCCTGGAGCCCGTTTCGATCGTGGTGGGCGACTTCAACGGCGACGGCATGGAAGACCTGGCCGTCGCCAATAGTGGAGATCCTTCGGTGGCCATTCTGCTGGGTAACGGAGACGGCACGTTTCAACCGGCCACGACCGTGGTGGTGGGCTCGGATCCGGTGTCGGTGGTGGTGGCCGATTTCAACGCCGATGGAAATGCGGACGTTGCGGTGCTGGATGGGAGCGACGACACGGTGACGATCCTGACCGGCAACGGCGACGGCACGTTCACGACGGGAAATCCGATCGCCATCGCGCTGGGGCCGCTGCAAATCATCGTGGCCGATTTCAATGGCGATGGAAAACCCGATCTTGCTGTTGCCGGCTCAAGCCCGGATGGCGTCGCCGAACTGCTGGGTAACGGCGACGGCACCTTCGTCCTCCGTCCCCTGTTGAGCGCGGGAACCGGACCATCTTCGCTCGCCGCGGGCGATTTCAACGGCGACGGAAAAACCGACCTCGCGGTGGGCGACTACGGCGACTTCTACAGCTTGAACGGCGGAGGAATCGAAATATTGCCGGGCAACGGAGACGGCAGTTTTCAAGCGCCGGTGAGCGCCGCTTCCGGACCGAATGTGACCGCCATGGCAACGGCCGATTTCGACGGCGATGGCAAGCTGGATCTCGGCGTGATCAGCGGCAGCGGCTTCAGCACCTATACCGGCAATGGGAACGGAACGCTGCAACCGCCGCAATCCTACCCCGCGGGCCAGTCCCCCGATGCCCTGGCCATCGGGTCATTCGACGGGACCGGGTTGACCGAAGTTGCCGTGGTCAATCGAAACGAAAACGAACTCGATGTTCTCACCGGAGGCGCCGGCACTTGTCTGTACACCCTGTCGCCAACATCGTTCCTTTATGACGCATCGAGCGTTTCGGGCGCCATCTCGCTCACGGCCAGCGCCACAGGATGCGCCTGGACGGCCAGTTCCGACTCATGGATTGTTCCGACGGTCGGCTCCAGCCTCGGCAGCGCTTCGGTGGGCTTCCAGATCCTTTCGAACACCACGGGCTTCGATCGCACGGGAAGCCTGGTGATCGGCGGGCAAACGGTAACGGTGACGCAGAAGTTCACCGCGCAGCAGTTTTCGGACGTTCCGCCATCGAGTTATCAATTCGACGCGGTCAACCTGCTAAAAGATCAGGGCATCACTTCGGGATGCACTGCGGACACCTTCTGCCCCACCCAACCCGTCACGCGGGCTCAAATGGCGGTATTCATCGTGCGCGCGGTCTACGGCGGCGACAACTTCACCTACAATCCGGCGCCAGTTTTCAGCGACGTGCCAGCAAACGCGTTCGGCTTCAAATGGATTCAGAAGCTTTTCGAGCTGAATATTACCACCGGCTGCGCCACGGGACTTTACTGTCCCAACTCGCCCGTGACGAGAGCGCAAATGGCCGTATTTATGATTCGTGGACGATTCGGTTCCACGGCGAGCTTCACGTCGCCGCTCACCCCATATTTCACCGACGTTCCCGCGAACGGCTTCGGCTTTCAATGGATTCAACGCATGCGCTTCGATGGCATCACCAGCGGCTGTGGCCCAACCACGTATTGCCCGACCAATTCCGTGGTGCGCGGCGACATGGCCATCTTCATCATNNGCGCCGACGACGCTGACGTTCACCGGGTCTTCCACCAACTTCGCCGCCGGCCAGACCATTGTGACCACCGTTCCGCTGGTGTCCGTGACGAACGTGCAGGTGTTGAGCCCCACGTCCCTTACGGTAGTTTTGAATGCGACTTCGTCGGCGCCGGTTCAACCGGTGGGACTGGTGGCGATTACCGGGGCGGAGCAGGATGTTCTGCCGAACGGGATTGCGATCCAGTAGCCATCCGAGGGGCATGCGGCGTCTAAAAGCTGATGCCGATGAAGCCCNNCCCTAATTTGTAACCATTTGTCGCCTGCGGCGATACAACAAATTACAATATTCGCGCGCCTTGTAGTTCACGCTGGAATGAGTATTATCATTCCATTACGTTGTGCCCATGATTCGCAAAAATATATCCAGCGTCCTTCCCGTTCTGCTAGCGGTGCTCGGCGTTTCCGCCGCGTACTCAAAAGATCGCCCAGGCCATTTCCCAGCGCCCACCGGAGCCCCCAAGCCGACCGTGAACACGGCGG
>PLFE01000141.1:17828-105068 GCA_003136675.1 Bryobacterales bacterium | reverse complement strand
GCGAAAAAATTTGCCCGCCTTCACGTCCAACCCGATCGTTCGTCCAAAGGGAAAGCCCGTTCCGCGTCCTGCCGGCGCAGACCGGATACGCAGGCCACGATTCGTGCTAACAATTGGTTGGCACATGCGGATTCTGCTCACTTCCACGGCGTCGTTTGTTCCCCCGCGCGGCGGGTCGACGCGCAGCAACCGGGCGTGGCTGGAGGTGCTGGCTTCGCGCGGGCACCAATGCCGGGTGGTTTGCGGCGCCGCGCCGGCCGAGACCAGAGAACAGATCGAAGCCGTCACTGCCGAGGCGGCCAGCCAGGGTCTGCTGGTTCATCCTGAGCGGGATCATCAGGAGTTCGTGGACGCGAGTGGAATTCAACTTTCGATCCACCGGCGGTTGGGGCGGCAGGCCGGATTGCTCGCGGGCGAGATCGAATCGTTTCGACCGGATTGGGTGCTGGTGTCTTCGGAAGACATCGGACATTCTCTTCTGCGTGAGGCGGATGAAGCTGCGCCGGGCCGTGTGGTCTATCTGGCGCATACTCCGCAATTCCTTCCGTTTGGAGCGGAGAGCTGGAGTCCGGACGCGCAGGCTGCGGCGCGGGTGCGGCGGGCGGCCGCCGTGATTGTCATTGGGAATCATATGGCCGGGTACATCGGCGGCGCCGCCGCGGTGATTCACCCGCCCGTTTATGGGCCGGGTCCATTTGAAAATATCGCCCGATGGGATGAAGGCTTCGTGCTGATGGTGAACCCGTGCGCGGTAAAAGGGATCGGCATCTTCAGAGATGTGGCGCGGGCGTTGCCGCACGTGAAGTTCGCCGCCTTGCCCGGGTGGGGAACGACACCGGCGGATCGCGCGAGCCTGGAAGCGCTGCCGAATGTTCACCTGCTGGAGCCGGTTCGACGAATCCACGAAGTTCTGGAACGAACGCGCGTGCTGCTGATGCCGTCGCTATGGTACGAGGGTTTCGGATTGATTGTGATGGAGGCGCAGCTTCGCGGCATCCCGGTGATCGCGAGCGACTCCGGCGGATTGCCCGAAGCCAAACGCAGCCGGGATTTTGTGCTGCCGGTCAATCCCATTCGCGAGTATCTTGCGGAGTTTGATGAAGTGCATATGCCGCGTCCGGTGGTGCCACAGCAGGATTTCGAGGCTTGGGTGAGCGCGCTGGGAACACTGCTCACAGACCGGGCGGCGTATGAACGCGAATCGGAGCGTGGGTTTGAAGCGGCGGTGGATTTTGTCTATACGCTGCGCGCGTCCGCCATGGAGGAGTTGCTGCTGTCGCTCGACCAGGCAACGCCCGATTCGCAGCCGGTGCGAAGGCTGACGGCCAGCCAGAAGCAACTGCTGCTGGCCCGGTTGAAGACGCGCGTGCGCCCATGAAGATCCTGCTGGCGCATAACTCACTTTATTTTCCGTCGCACGGCGGCGGCGATAAATCGAACCGGCTTTTGATGGAGGCGCTGGCGGCGCGAGGCCATGCGGTGGAAGTGATGGCGCGCCTGGAAAGCTTCGGGCCGGCGGAGGAGCGGCGGTTTCTGGAAGACCTGGCCAAACGGCAAACACCTGTGGAGAGTGTGTCGGATGGCGTGGTGCGGTTCCAGCGCAATGGAGTTACGGTTTATACGCTGGCGGGCAGTCCGCATTTCCGCAGCGCGTTTTCGCGGCGCGTGGAAGAGTTTCGGCCGGACGTGATTCTTTGTTCGACCGACGACCCTGGCGCGCTGCTGCTCGAAGTGGCGCTCAGATACCCGGCCAGCCGCGTGGTTTACCTGGTCCGCGCCACGGTCGCGGTTCCTTTTGGACCCGATTGCGCGTTCCCCAATGCTTCCAAAACGCAGTTGATCGGGCGAGTGGATTCAATCATTGGCGTGAGCGAGTACGTGGCGGCCTACGTCCGCCAGTGGAGTGGATTTCCCGCCGTGCATGTCCCGATCTCTCTGCTGGAACCGGGCGATTATTCGGCCATGGGCAGCTTCCAGAACCAGTTGGTGCTGATGGTGAATCCGTGCGCGGTGAAGGGGATTTCGATTTTCACGGCGCTGGCGGGAGCGATGCCCGATGTGCCTTTTGCCGCGGTACCTACGTGGGGCACGAATCCGGAAGATCTGGCTCTCTTGCGGAAATACGCCAATATCAAGCTGTTCGAGCCCGTGGACGATATGGCGACCCTGCTGCGGCAGACGCGCGTGGTGCTCGTGCCGTCGGTGTGGGCGGAGGCGCGATCCCGCATGGTGGTGGAGTCGATGATTCGCGGCATTCCGGTGATTGCGAGCGATGTGGGCGGACTCCATGAAGCCAAGATGGGCGTGGAATATCTGCTGCCCGTGAATCCGATTCAACACTACCGGGCAAACGTGGATACCAACATGGTTCCGGTGGCCGAAGTGCCGCCTCAGGACATCGGGCCATGGCAGGCGGCGCTCGGCCGCTTGTTGACGGATCGCGAGCATTATGAAGATGTCTCGCGGCGTTCGAGAGCGGCGGCGATGGACTACGCCAATACTCTGCATGCGGGGTGGCTGGAAGAACACCTCGAAAATCTGATCGCGCGCCCGAGCCACTTGTCGCCCGCCAAGCGGCGTCTTCTCGATCTTCGGATCGCGAGGTCGAAGGCGGTGCTGCCGGCCGGCAACGCGAGGCTCCGCCTGTTTTATTTCCCCCACGCGGGAGGCAGTTCCCTCACCACGTGGGGCAAATCGCTCGCGCCTGAGATTGAGGTGCGCGCCCTTCGAGTGCAAGGCTTTACCGAAATGCGGCAATTGGTGGAAGCTCTCACGCACACCATTGCGCCGCAGCTTGACAAGCCGTTTGCGTTCCACGGGCATAGCATGGGCGCGGGAGTTGCTTTCGAACTGGCGCGAGCGCTGCGGCGCGGCAAGATGCCCATGCCGTTGAAGCTGATCGTGTCATCGGCGCGGGCTCCGCAGTTACGGACGAAGCCGCCGTCCGGTCCCGATCCTACAGACGGCGAACTACTTCGGGAAGTCGCGCGGCTGAGCGGCGTCTCGGCGGAGTTACTCAAACTGACACTTCCGGCGATTGTTGCAGACACCCATCTCTACCGTCATTACGTTTACGAACCGGCAGCGCCGCTGGATGTACCGATCGACGCGCACGTCGGTGTGGATGATCCCTCACTCGAGCCGCAGCACGTGGAGGCGTGGAGGGAACAAACCACCGGTGAATTCGCGTTGACGCTGCATTCCGGGGGACATTTCTTTATGCGCGGGGATGAAGCGGATTGGGTCAAGGCATTGCGAGCCGCGCTTCTTCGTTAGGGTTCAGGCGTTGCCCTGGGAACTGTGGCGCTGCCGGCGTTCCGGACTGAGTTAGAAATTGTCCCCTTGCTGGTCCTTTTCCCGCTTATTCAATCAGACCGGGATCTTTTTTGAAAGCGAGCTATTTCGATGCGTCACAGCGTTTGGCTGATTATTTTTCTGGGCTGCGTGGCCGGGCCCTGTTTTTCTCAAACGGCCACGACTGCGGCAGCTCTGGGAGCGGGCGCCGCGCTCGGTGCGGGTGCGGGCCAAAACTCCACGACTTCCTCTTCGATGGGATCGGGGGGCAGCGCCCCGATTGAAATGCAGATCATGGCTTACCACGGCCTTGCGACTATCGCGAACGACATCGCGGATTTGACGTCCCGAAAACTGGCGTGCGCCGAGAAGGTCATCGTCGACAGCGTTGAACACTGCATCGCCCACGACAGCGTGTTGCTGGAAGACAGCACAGCCTCCACACAGATTGGTCTTTACAATGCGCTGGACGGATTCGCGAGCCACTTGACGGCTCTGCACTCCGACCTTCAGCGCCGGCTGGCGCTCCGGGTGGCTCCGGCGAGCCTCGACCTGTCGGCCGCAGCCGATACGAAACTCGTAACACTGAAGAACGAGGGACAGAAACCGTTGTCCATTCCAGAAATCACAATCGGGAGTCATGGCACTGAAGGCGGAACGTTCCGCGTGGATGCCAATTTCGCTGCGATCAGCGCCTGCAAGCTGATGCCTGTGGACGCGGCAGATCCTAAAAAGGGCTACGCAACTACGATTCCTGAAAAAAGCGCGTGCAGTATCCAGCTGCGCTTCGAGAAAGGCACTCCCGGAGACACAGAGAAGAAGGCGGCCGCCACGTTGAAGATCGTCTCAAGCCTGAACGTTCCCGGGAATCCAAAATCGGTGCAGGAGGTTCAGTTAACCGGCATCACACCAGCCAAACCCAAGCCCGCAAAGCAGGGCGAGCAGTTTCTGAACGATTTCGTTCCGAACCCGCCAGACAACGGAACCGCGGGAGGCGCAGGACAGCCGCTCTCCCAGGAACCCATCACGCCCAGCCCCACCACTGGCGGTGGATCGGGCGCCGCAACTACGCCGCTCGGCCTGACATACCTCAGCACTCTCACCACCGCGATCGGCGCGCTGAAATCGGGGATCACCTATAGCCCGTCCACTTTCCAGCCAACCACGCAGTCTTTTCAGGTCTTACTCGAAAAAGAGCTGATGGACAAAAACATCAAGGCGTATACGTCGACTTCCGCTCTTGTGCTGGACTCCGCCACTGCACAGCTCTCCGAAAAATTCGCGGGCATGCAATCCGAAAGCGCCGACGTCACCAACTGGACCAACGCCTGCAAACCGGCCGCTGGCGCCACTTCGCCATCCGCGGCCGTCAACCCGGAGTGCGCGAGTTCGGCAGTGTCCATAGAGCTCCAGAGCGCCCAGCAACTGATCGCGGCCTATACGAGCATGTTCGTGACCGCGGCCGACACCGCCGGGAGCCCCACCATTGTCGACATCCTGCGTGGAGCCGTGCTTTCCAGACTGATGCGCGATGGGATTCCGTCTTTACAACTATCCGTCGCGGCCGCCGGCGGCAGCACACGGGTCAACAGCTTCTTCCTCCTGAACCTTTTCTATACTCCGAAGCCCTCCTATAATTCCGGAGTGATCGTGACGTTCGAGCTTCGCAACAGGGTCAACGTCCTGCTGACGGCCGGCGCGCGGAACGTGCTCT
Organism: Bryobacterales bacterium; assembly: GCA_003136675.1. GTDB lineage: Bacteria > Acidobacteriota > Terriglobia > Bryobacterales > Bryobacteraceae > Bog-113. Next base: position 100,060 of record PLFE01000141.1, on the reverse strand, counting down.
ACGATTACACGAAGTGGAAGCCTCGCTCCTTCGACCCCGAGCGCCTGAACCAGGGGTCTGCCGAATGCACCTTCTGCAATGAACGATAATCCCAGGCTGGTCAAGGGACGCGCTCGCGTTACCATCGAACGATGTCTCTTGTTGTTGTCGGCTCCGTCGCCTATGACGGGATAGAAACACCCCACGGTAAGGTGGACCGTATTCTGGGCGGCGCGGCCACCTACATCGCGCTTTCGGCGAGCTACTTTGCGCGGCCTCACATCGTGGCCGTCGTGGGGGATGACTTTGCGCAGGAAGATTTCGATTTTCTGGCCTCGCGCAATATCGATCTGGCCGGCCTCGAACGGGTTCCGGGAAAGAGCTTCTTCTGGTCCGGTGTGTATTCGCACGATATGAACGACCGGCAGACGCTGGCGACCGAGTTGAATGTTTTTGCCGATTTCGATCCAAAGCTGCCGGCGGCTTACCGCGAGAAGCCGTATCTGCTGCTGGGGAATATTCAGCCCGCCCTGCAGCGTTCAGTGCGCGCGCAGGTTTCGAAGCCGCGGCTTGTGGGCGGCGACACCATGAACTACTGGATTGCCGATTACCGCGATGATCTTCTGGCGACCATCAAAGAGTGGGATTTCCTGTTGATCAACGACAGTGAAGCGCGTATGTTATCGGGCGAGAATAATCTGCGTCGGGCGGCGGCGAAAATCATGGAAATGGGTCCGCACACGCTGGTGATCAAGCGCGGCGAATACGGCGCGGTTCTGTTTCGGCAGGACTTTCATTTCATGGTTCCCGGATATCTGCTCGAAAATGTATTCGATCCCACCGGCGCGGGGGATTGTTTCGCGGGCGGTTTTGCGGGTTATCTGGCGGGGGAAAACGTGGGCCTGGGTGACCCGCATGTGGATGAAAAGACGCTCCGCCGCGCGGTGATCTATGGCTCGGTGATGGGCAGTTTCTGCTGCGAGCAATTCGGCCCGAACCGTTTCCGCACGCTGAACCGCGCGGAGGTGGACGAACGCTTCCAGGAATTCAGAGACTGCACAGGGTTCTAGCTGCCGGATTGGCCGGCGCCATCTGTATCCTGGCTGTCTGGTTTTTCGCGGCGCACGGCTGGCTCTACTACTACGGCGATGCGGAAGCGCATCTGAATATTGCGCGGCGATTATTTGATACGCCGGCCTTCGGATGGGAACAGCTCGGCAGCCCCTGGTTGCCCCTGCCGCACGTTCTCATTGCGCCGTTCGCGGCCAGCGATTCCTTGTGGCGGAACGGGCTCGCCGGGTCCATCCCAACCGCCGCGTGTTTCGTTACGGCAGCGTTATTTCTCTTCGCGGCCGTCCGCGAAAGCCTCGGCAGCAGCGCGGCCGCCTGGACCGCGATGCTGGTGCTGCTGCTGAACCCCAACGCGCTTTACCTGGCATCCACGGCGATGACCGAAGCCGTGTTCGCCGCGGCGTTGTGTGGACTACTTTACTTCGCGGTGTGTTTCCCGCGTTCGCAGGACGTGTGGCATGCCACGGGAGCAGGACTCTGCGCGCTGGCGGCCACCTGGACCCGCTATGAAGGGTGGTTTCTGTTGCCCTTTTGCGCGGTTTATTTCGTGATTCAGGGGAGGCCCAGATGGAAAGCCGCCGTTGTTTTTTGTTCCATTGCCGGCGCTGGGCCGGTTCTGTGGATCTTCTACAACTGGTGGCTCAGCGGCAATCCTCTCGATTTTCTGAACGGACCATCCTCGGCCAAAGCAATTCAGGGCAACGCGCCGTACCCCGGCTTGCACGATTGGGCGCTCGCCCAGCTTTACTACCGCACATGCGTGGAACTGGTGCTGGGAAAACCGCTGTTCTGGCTAGCCGCGCTGGGGCTGATTGCGGCCGGGGCACGGCGCAAATGGTGGCCCGTGGTGCTACTTGCGCTTCCACCCTTTTTTTACGTCTGGAGCCTGCACTCCGGCGGAACTCCGATCTTTGTGCCGGAACTGTGGCCGCATTCCTGGTACAACACGCGCTACGGCCTGGCTGCTTTGCCGCTGGCCGCGTACTCTGTCGCGGCGATTACGCGTACGCGCTGGTCGCCCGCATTGGTGCTGATCGCGATCTATCCCTGGGTGCGCTATCCCTCGCAAGAGAACTGGATCACCTGGAAAGAATCCGAGCAGAATTCCATCAGTCGTCTGGCGTGGACCCGGCAGGCCGCGGCCTATTTACAACCGCGCATCCAGCCGGGCGAACATATCGCAGCGGAACTCGACGATACAATAGGGATATTCCGTTCTAATGGGATTCCGCTGAAACAAGTCTTCCATCCCGCCGACGGCCTGCAATGGGAAGCGGCGGTGGAGCGTCCCGATCTTTTCCTGAACACGACGTGGGTGGTTTGCCAGCGGCGAGCTTCCAGCCGGCTCTCAAACGCTATGCCACACGCGAATCGCTATATTTTGATCCACTCGATTATTGTCCCTGACGCTCCGCCGCTCGATATCTTTCACCAGCAATTCAAACCATGAGAATTCCGTTCACCAAAGCCCACGGCGCACAAAACGATTTTCTGCTGACGTGGGTGAAAGACGTCCCACCGGAGGCTGATCTTACTGCCATCGCCATCGCCATCTGCGACCGGTATACCGGTCTGGGAGGCGACGGCTGGATGCTGGTGGATGAACGCCCTGGCATCCGCCTCTTCAATTCCGACGGGAGCGAAGCTGAAATCTCCGGGAACGGAACGCGCTGCGCCGCGGCTTTCCTGATCGCCCACAAGGTAGCGGGAAGCGAAATGGAAATCGCGACGGGAGCGGGGCGCAAGCACCTGAAGCTGCTCTCGCGCCATGGCCTCACCTTCTCCTTTGAGATGAATATGGGGCGGCCGCGCGTGATCGAGCGGTACTTTTCGTTGCCGCTCAGTTCGGGGGCGCGCGACGTGACGCTGGTAGATTGCGGCAATCCGCAATGCGCCGTGCCCGTGGAAGACTTCGAGTTCGATTGGGCCGCCATGGGCGCCGAGATCGAACGTCATCCGCATTTCCCCAACCGGACCAACGTTTCGTTTGTTCGCCAGGTGGGCGCGCATAGCATTGATGTGCGCTTTTTTGAACGGGGAGCGGGAGTGACGAGGAGTTCCGGAACCGGGTCCACCGGGGCCGCCGCCTGTGCGGTGGCGCGAGGATTTGCGTCGAGCCCGGTGAATGTCCTTACGCCTGCCGGAACGCTGGAGATCGTGCTGCGGGGGGACTATTTCCTGCGGGGACCAGTAGTTCTAGTAGCGCACGGCACTTATAACTTCGAATCGCCGAATTATCATAGTGAGGGGTAACCACTTACGTCGACCACTACTTTAAAAGAAGGCGATCCAAGCGCTGCGCCTGCGCGCGAAGGAGAGACTGCGAGCCTGTTAGCGGAAAAGATTCGCACGCGCAAAGTTCGTGTGGGGATTGTGGGCCTTGGCTACGTGGGCCTGCCCCTGGCGGTTGAGTTCGCCAAAGCGGGCTTCGATGTAACGGGAATCGACCTAAGTGACCAGAAGGTGGCGAAGGTAAACGCGGGCGAATCGTATATTCCGGATATCCCGACGACGGTGCTGGCCGAACTGGTAAGCCAGGGCAAATTGCGCGCCACCACCGATTTTGCCGTGGTGAGCGATCTGGATACGATCAACATCTGCGTGCCGACGCCGCTCCGCAAGACCAAGGACCCCGACATGAGTTTCATCGTGGAAGCATGCCAGGACGTGACGAGCCATTTCCACGCGGGGATGCTGGTGATTCTGGAATCAACCACATATCCGGGAACCACGGACGAACTGGTTCTGCCGATGCTGGAAGAATCCGGCCTCAAGGTGGGTGAGGATTTTTTCCTCTGTTTCTCGCCGGAACGCGTGGACCCCGGCAATGCGCGCTTTCAAACTTCAAACATTCCGAAAGTGGTGGGCGGCTCGACCCCAGCCTGCACCGAAATGGGCCGGCTTTTCTACGCGCAGGCTCTGGAAACGGTGATTCCGGTGAGTTCCACGCAAGTTGCGGAGATGGTCAAGTTGCTGGAAAACACCTTCCGGATGATCAACATCGGCCTGGCAAATGAGATTGCGACCATGTGCAACGGCATGGGCATCAACGTGTGGGAAGTGATTGAAGCGGCGGCCACCAAGCCGTTTGGATTCATGCCGTTTTATCCGGGACCGGGGTTGGGCGGCCATTGCATTCCCATCGATCCGTTTTACCTTTCCTGGAAGACGAAGCAGGCGGGCATTGAAGCGCGCTTCATCGAACTCGCCGGACAAATTAACGGCCAGATGCCGCACTTCGTGGTGGAGAAAATCCAGCAGGCGCTGAATGACCATTCGAAGCCTGTGAAAGGATCGCACGTTCACATCTACGGCGTCTCCTACAAGAGGAATATCGACGATGTCCGCGAATCGCCGGCGCTCGATATCATGCTGCTTCTGGAACGTAAGGGCGCGCGGGTGACCTACACCGATCCGCACGTTCCGTCGCTCCGGCTGGGCGAGCGCACGCTGGAATCGCAACCGGAGTCAGTGGCGGGGGATGCGGATTGCGTGGCCATCATTACTGATCACTCGGCTTTCGACTACAAACGTCTTCACGACACAGCGAAGTTGCTGGTGGACACCCGCAACGCGCTCAAGGGAATTAGTTCCAAAAAAATCGTTAGATTGTGAAACTTTCATGATTTTCGCCGCGTCGAGGATAGCGGCATGAGGTAGAGCAGTTGACAAGAGTGCGAATTTGGCACAGACTTCATCCTAAGGAGCTCGCTATGTTCCCGCTTCGCCGTCTTTCTCCTATCGCCGCTGCATGTACGGCCACTCTTGCCCTCGCTGGCGTTGCCGCTTTTGGTCAGGATGTGATTTCAGCCAGGTCCGGTCTGGTGCATTACGTGGAGGGCGATGTTTCGATCGACGGAAAACCTGTAGCTGATCGCAACGGCACGTTCTCTGAGGTGAAAAAAGAGGGCGAACTGGCGACGGCGCTTGGGCGGGCCGAGATCTTGCTTACGCCGGGGGTTTTTCTGCGAGTGGGCGAGAATAGCGCGATTCGCATGCGGGAGACCGCGCTCGAAGATACCAAGGTGGAGTTTGTTTCGGGCAAAACCATGCTTGAAGCGGACACGCCGATGAAGGACAACCGCGTCACAGTCCAATTCAAGGATTATGCGGTGACACCGGTGGACCACGGGCTTTATGAATTCACGAGCGAACCGGCGCAGCTGGCAGTGTACGCCGGTGAGGCGGACGTCACAGCCGGCGGGCAAACGGTGCGTGTGAAGGCGGGGAAGAAGCTGATCTTAAGCGCGGCGCTTGCCCAGGAGCGCTTCAACGATAAGGACGGCGACTCACTCTATCGCTGGAGCAAGCTGCGCAGCGAATACGTCTCGGTAGCGAACGTTTCGGCGGCGCGGCAGGCGTACTCCAGCGGCTCCTACGGAGGAAACTTCGACGGGTTAGGGAACGGGATGTGGTTTTACAACCCGTTCTACAACATGTACACGTACCTGCCGGGTTCGGGAATGATGTTCAGCCCGTTTGGGTTTGGCTTCTACAGCCCGTACGCGTTTAACCAGTATTACGGTGGCTACGGCGGTTACGGGGGCTATGGCGGCTACTACTCGGCGCCCACGTCATCCGGAAGCGGCAGCAAGCCGGGAAGCAGCAGCGCGGGCTCGGGAACCCATAGCTTCAATCATCCGTACCGTCCCACCATCGGACCGGTTGCGTCGACGTCGCGCGGTTCGTCCGGCGTTGGAGGCGGCTCTCACGACGGCCCGTGGAGCGCGTCATTGCCCAGCGGCACTTTACCGAGTAGCTCAACGAGCAAGCCGATTGGGGGCATCCCCACTTCCGGGTCCGTGGGCCACGGCGGGTCCGGCGGCTCTCACAAATAGCGGCGTTCATTTCGAGGTTTCGGCCGATCATTATGCTGACGGGCCGATTCTTTGAAACGATTCATTCCTCTCGCACTTGCTGTGTTGGTTACACAGGCTGCGGGCAATACCCTGGTCACAGAACCTGACCAGGGCCTCGGTGTGATCTATAGCCTGATCAACGCGGCCCAGCACACCATCGACATCACGATGTATGAACTGGACGACCCCACGTTTGAACAGGATCTGGCGAACCGAGTTGCGGCGGGCGTCGCGGTGCGGGTGATACTCGATCAAAACCTGGAGGGAAACAACAATCAGGCAGCGTACGCATTTCTGTCGCAGAACGGAGTTGCGGTGCATTGGGCAAATCCGGTTTATGCGGCGACTCACCAGAAGAGCATCACGATCGATGGCGCTCAAACGGCAATCCTGACGTTGAATCTGACGCCGCGATACTACTCGACAGACCGCGATTTCGCCATCATCGACTCCGATTTGAACGATGTCTCGGCGATTGAAGGAACGTTTCAGGCCGACTTCACGAACTCCGCAATCACGCCGGCCCTGGGCGACGACCTGGTCTGGAGCCCAACGAACTCAGAGGGCGCGATACTTGGGCTGATCAATTCCGCGCAAAAGAAACTGCAGGTGGAGAACGAGGAGATGAGCGATCGAGACATCGTGAATGCGCTGGCGTCGGCGGCCCGGCGCGGCGTCGATGTGCAGATCACGATGACGAATACCGCGGGCGAGTATGCCAGTGAATGGAGCCAACTGACGGCGGCCGGAGCAGGCGTCTCCACGTACCTGCCGGACGCACCGCTTTACATCCATGCGAAGGTGATTCTTGCAGACAACCTGCGGGCCTTCGTGGGGTCCGAGAATTTCTCCAGCGCTTCGCTGACGAGGAACCGCGAAGTAGGCTTGATCGTTAGCGATTCTGAAATTGTGGCATCTCTGAATGCGACGTTGGCGAGCGATTTTCTGGGCGGTACGCGGTGGCCGGGGGAGCCGCGGTGCCCGAACATATATGGGCCTCACACGTTTGGGGAGAACCCCGACGTGAATTGCCGCGGCTTATCGCTGAGTGCCGCGGCGTGCGCGCCAACCGCGTGCGTCAGCCCATCGAGATCATATCCGCCTTCGAGCACCGAGACCAGACGGCCGCCCGCATACTCGCCGGCGATGGCCAGCAGCGTCGCCGTCAAATCAGCGAAATCCTGGTCAGTCAAGCGAAACTTGCCCAGCGGATCGCCCAGGCGCGAGTCGAATCCGGCCGAAATCATCACCAGTTCGGGACGGAACTCACGCATGGCCGGCACGAGCCTTTGCTCAAATGCGCCCAGGATCTCGGTGCGACCGGAGCCTGCCAGAAATGGGCAGTTCATGGTTGTTCCGGCGCCCGCCGCTTCGCCCGTCTCATTCGCCGCACCCGTGCCCGGATACCAGGGCGATTGGTGGGTGCTAAAAAAGAATACGGAGCCATCGGCGTAAAATATGTCCTGCGTACCATTGCCGTGGTGGACGTCCCAATCGGCGATCAGCACGCGCTCGACTCCGTGCTTCTGTTGGGCATATCGCGCGCCGATGGCGACATTGTTGAAGAGGCAAAAGCCCATGCCGCGATCGGGAGTCGCGTGATGTCCGGGTGGGCGGACGATGGCGAAAGCGTTCTTCGCCGCCCCGGAACACACCAGATCCAGGGCCGTCATGACTGTGCCCGCCGCGCACCGAGCCACGTCGTAGGAGCGTTCGCAAACCTGTACATCGCCGGTGGATAGTTCGGTGGCTCCGGCCTGGACTTCGTGTTCCACGAGGCGGATGTAGCCGCGCGTGTGGCAGAGCGCCAGTTCGTCGGGCGTGGCGGCGCGTCGTTCAAAGCTTGTGAGGTCCAAGCCTGTGAGGTGAAGGCCAGTTACACCCCGCACCGCGGCATCGAAGCGCGCGGGCTGCTCGGGATGGCCGCAGCCGGGGTCGTGCTGCTTCGAGATGGGGTCGGCCAGAATTGCGGTGTGCATTCTCCCGAGTTTAAGTCCCGTGCCACAATCGGTCATTCGCAACCCGACGCCCGAAATCAAGAAGACACTGGAAAGAGTGCTATCCAAAGCCGGCCTGGGTTCGCGCTCCGAAGCGCGTTCGTGGATCCATGCCCGGCGGGTGCGGGTGAATGGACGCGTCGTTGAAAACCCGGATCACTGGGTGGATCTAAAGCGCGACAAAATCCTGTTCGACAATCAGCCTCTGGCGGCTGCCGAGAAGCGTTACATCCTGCTCTATAAACCCAAAGGCTACATCACCACTTATGGCGATCCGGAGAAGCGGCCCACGGTTTACGATCTGATCGCGGACGCCGGCACGTGGGTCGCGCCGGTGGGGCGGCTGGACCTCGATACCAGCGGGCTTTTGATCCTGACCAACGATACGGCATTCGCCGAACGCATGACCAATCCCGATTTTCACGTGCCGAAGACCTACCTGATCAAAGCCTCCACGCTGCTGAGCGACGAGCAGCTCGAACGCCTGCGGAACGGGGTGGAACTGAGCGATGGCCCCACGCGGCCTGCGCAGGTGAATCGCCTGCGCGATTCGACCAAATACACACATCTCGAAATGACCATCACCGAGGGTAGGAACAGACAGGTCCGAAGGATGCTGGAAGCGGTGGATAGCAAGGTTTTGGAGTTGGTGCGGGTGGGGATTGGGAAGCTGAGAATCGGGAATCTGCCGATTGGCAAGTGGCGCGAGATGGAGCCGCGGGAACTGTAGGGTCACAGTCACGCTATGATCGACTAGACTCCAGAAACAACATGCGCATCTGTGTATTCTGCGGTTCGCACTCCGGGAACAACGAGATCTACGTTGAGGCCGCGCGCGAGATGGGCCGAACCCTTGCCGGCCTGAAGATCGGTCTGGTATATGGTGGCGGCCGCGCCGGAATGATGGGCGCGCTGGCGGATGCGGCGTTGCTTGGCGGCGGCTCGGTGACCGGGGTGATGCCGCAATCCCTGATCGACCGGGAGATTCAGCATACGGGGCTCACCGAATTGCACACGGTCGCCTCCATGCATGAGCGAAAGACCCGGATGGCGGAGTTGGCCGATGGCTTCATCGCTCTTCCCGGCGGCGCGGGCACGCTGGAAGAGATCTTCGAACAGTGGACCTGGGCGCAGCTCGGCATTCACCGGAAACCCTGCGGATTCCTGAATACCAACGGCTATTTCGATCCCTTGCGGAAAATGGTGGAAAGAATGGCCGGAGACGGCTTTCTGGCGCCGGCGTACGCGTCGATGCTGATCTTCGATGTCGCGCCTGCGGCGATCCTTCAGGGATTTCGCCATTACACCGCGCCGCCCGCCAAATGGCAGATGCCCTGAGCGCAGCTGGTCGGACCCGGGGCTAGTAGTTTTCCCAGTCGTTCACAAAACAGATTTAGCTCAGCCTTATACTTGAAATTAAAGCAGGAGCAGTGTATGAAAAAGAACGCGAAGTTCGCCCTTCTCATTGTTCTCATCCTCGGAACCCTCGCCTGGATTGGAACTTCGGCCGTCAGCAGCACCAAGAGCTATTACAAAACCATCTCGGAGGTGCAGACGCTGAATGACAACGCGCGTTCGGAGCGCCTGCGCGTGGCGGGAGACATTCAGACCGGGTCGATCCACAAGAACGGGCCCGAGACAGACTTTACGCTCACCCAGGAGCACCAGACCTTGAAAGTGGCGTATACCGGCGAAGATCCGCTTCCCGATACGTTCCGCGATGGAGCGCAAGCACTGGCCGAAGGCAAACTCGGGGCGGACGGTGTTTTCCGCGCCAATCACATACAGGCTAAGTGTTCGTCGAAGTATCAATCGAAACCCGGCCAGGCGCCGGCCGGATTGAAACCGGTCACGGCGAGCAAAGCATCTCTCTAGTGGCGCCAGAACCAGAAATATGGAAAATATAGGCGCTCTTGCTATTCTGCTCGCGTTGTGCGTGGCGCTTTATGCCGCGGTGGCGTCCGTAGTCGGTAAGCTCAAATCCAAACCATACCTGATCCTGAGCGGCGAGCGCGCCGTATTGGCGGTTTGGGTACTCATTACGGTTGCTTCCGGCATTCTGGTATACGCGCTCATCACGGGCGATTTCCACTTTGCGTACGCTGCGGGACACAGTAACCACGCCATGCCGACGCTGTATAAGTTTACGGCGTGGTGGGGAGGACAGGAAGGGTCGGTGCTCTTCTGGGGCTGGCTACTCTCCTCTTACTCAGTGATCGTCGTGCTGCAGAACCAGCGGCGCCATCGCCAGATGATGCCCTACGTGGTGGCCATCCTCAGCGGCGTGCAATCGTTCTTTCTGTTCCTGAGCGCTTTTCTGGTAAGTCCGTTTGAAGTATTGGTGTCGTCGGTTACCCACGCGATTACTCCGGTGGTGGACGGGCTAGGGTTGAATCCTCAGTTGCAGTATCCGGCCATGGCCATACACCCGCCGATGCTGTATCTGGGTTATGTAGGCTTCACGGTTCCCTTCGCATTTGCGATGGCTTCGTTGATTACCAAGCAGAAGGGCGACGCCTGGATACATACAACGCGACGATGGACCATCGTGGCGTGGCTCTTCCTGAGCGTGGGAATCATACTCGGTTCCGGCTGGGCCTATCATGCGCTGGGCTGGGGCGGCTATTGGGCCTGGGACCCGGTTGAGAATGCATCTTTGTTGCCGTGGCTGAGCGGGACGGCGTTTCTGCACTCCGTGATGATGCAGGAAAAGAAGGGCATGATGAAGATCTGGAACATGGTGCTGGTGGCTTCCACATTCTTCCTCTGTATCTTCGGTACTTTCCTGACGCGGTCCGGTGTGGTGAGTTCGGTCCACGCATTCGCGCAATCGCCGATTGGCAAATATTTCGTTGGATTCCTTACAATCGGCATCGCGGCTACGGTCTATCTGATCCTGGAGCGGCGTAAGTTCCTCAAGAGCGAGTCGCACCTGGAATCGGTAGTCTCGCGCGAATCCAGCTTCCTGTTCAATAATCTGGTTCTGCTGGCCAGTTGCTTTGCAGTGCTATGGGGTACCTTGTTTCCGGTGATCACCGAAGCCCTGTCGGACGAAAAAATCGGGCTGGATAAGGAATGGTTCAACCGGTTGATGATACCGATCGGACTCTTTCTTCTGTTACTCACCGGAGTAGGACCGTTGTTCGCCTGGCGGCGCACATCCGGCGAGAGCTTGCGCAAGAATTTCCTGGTCCCCTGCGCCGCGGGTTTGACGCTGGCCGCGGTTCTTTTCGCTGGGGGTGCGCGCAGCCCTTATGGAATCGTCGCGCTTTCCTTCTGCATGTTCGTGATGTGCGCCATCCTGCTTGAGTTCTACCGGGGTTCACGGGCCATCCATCAAAAGGACGGAGTGAACTACTTGAAGGCTGCGATCGAACTCACGCACCGCAACACGCGCCGCTATGGCGGATATCTGGTGCATATGGGGATTGTTCTGATGTTCGTCGGCTGGAGTGGTTCGGCTTTCAACCAGAACATCATGGCCGACGTGGGAATTGGCGATACGGTACACATTGGTCCTTACGCAGTTGAGGCCGTGGATTTTCATACCGGTGACAACGGTAACTATGTTTGGGATAGCGCGGAGCTCAAAGTTTCGAAGAACGGCGACTATCTCGGCGAGATGGAGCCGGAGAAACGCCTGTATACAGTGAGTAAGCAGGGGCTCACTCACGTGGCAATTCGCACGCGGCTGAATGAGGATCTTTATATCAGTCTGGCCTCGGTGGAGCAAAACGGCCAAAAGCTGACGGCCACGTTGCAGTTATGGGTTTTCCCGCTGGTGACGTGGATCTGGATCGGAACGGCAGTCCTTGTATTCGGGACGCTGGTGGCTCTGTTGCCGAGTAAGGTTGCGCGGCAATATGCGCGCACGGAAGTAGTCGGGGTAACTCGCAAACATGCAGTTGTGGAAAGCTAGTCTTATCGGTCTGGTGGTGTCATGCGCCGCATTTGCCGATACGCCGCAGATCGATAGCGAGGCAGTGCGCCGGGTGGCGCGGCACATCGCGTGCCAGTGCGGCGCGTGCAAGGACACGGCGGTATGCCCCATGTCCATGCAGGGTTGCGGCTTCTGCGTGCCAGCCAAGAACAAGATCGCGCGGATGCAGCAGGCCGGTTTTTCAGACCAGGCGATTATCGACCAGTTCAAGAAGGATTACGGAAACGATATCTACCGGGCGGGTCCCAGCAACTTCTTCTGGCTGGTGCCTTACGGTTCTCTGGTGCTGGGAGCAGGCGCGATTCTTTGGTTTGTACTGCGGTACGCCAAAGCTCCCGTCCCGGCGGTGGTGGGGGGCGCGCCCATGGTTGATGATCCAAACTACGCCCGGTACCGGGAGACCATTGAGCGGGATATGGGGAGATTCGATTCGTGATTCTGGTGAGCGCAGCCGCTCTTTCCATTCTGGTACTGACTGCGTTACTTCTGGTGCGCGAGACCGATCTTCACAAACCTACTCCGGTTTCTCCCTTCCAGCACCTGGATGAACGGAAAGCGGCCATCTATGAAAACCTGCGCGACCTGCAGTTTGAATTTCGCGTTGGAAAGCTTTCCGACGCCGACTACCAGCAGACCAAGCTCGACTTACAAAGAGAACTTGCGCAAGTGATGGCGCAAGCAGACCAGTTGAAATCGGAACTGAAGCTTTCCCCTCAGCCGGTCACTTTACATGAACCGAGGCCTACAGAGAGCGTCAGCGCGGCCACACGGTGTTCAACCTGCGGCGCGACATTCCCGCAACCGCTGAAGTTCTGCGGCGAATGCGGCGCCCCCATGGGATCTCAACAGAAAGGTCAACGGGCATGAGGCTGGCTCTCGTTTTCACTCTGCTTGCGGCGACCAAGGTCTTTGCGATCGACGGTACTGTACATAACGCCACCAAAGACAAGCCGCAGGCGTCCGCTACGGTATCGCTGTTCAATATCACCTCAAACGGACCGGAGATGATTACCAGCGTGAAGTCCTCGGCTGACGGCTCCTTCAATATTCAGCCGCCGGCGGGCAGCGAAACGCCCGGACCGAAGCTGCTGCAGGCGGCCTATGATGGGGTCACTTACAACAAGATGATTCCACCGGGGACGCCTACCCAGAACCTGCAGATCGATGTCTTCGAGTCTTCCGCCAAACCGGGAGACTCGAAGGTGACCACTCATATGATGCTTCTGGAGCCGGTGAATGGGCAGCTTCGCGTGAGCGAGAGTTACGTGTGGACGAACTCGAGCAAGATTACCTATAGCGATCCCGACCGTGGAACTCTCCGCATCTATCTGCCCGCGGCTACAGAAGGGAAAGCGGAAGTGAACGTGATCGCGCCCAACAGCGTGGCCGTTCGCCGCTCGGCGGATCCAACCAAGGAAGCCAACGTTTATAAGATCGATTTCCCGATCAAGCCCGGCGAGTCGCGCGTGGATCTTACTTACCAGATGCCTTTTACAACGCCGGCCCAGTTTACAGATAAGTGGCTGTTCCCGAATCCGAATACGAAGTTACTGGCACCGGTTGGGGTTTCTTTCAAGGGACCGGGACTTTCCCAGCTAGGCGCTGAGCCAACGACCAAGGCGACCATCTATAACTTCGACGGCGCGGCACTCACCATGGATGTGCAAGGCGCAGGCGCCCTCCAGCAGGGCAATTCTCAGCAAAGCGATGGCACCGCTTCCGATGCATCCGGCAGCGGCGATTCCGACGATCAGATTGCCGAACTGCTTCCCCAGCTATACGGGAAGGCGAGCCCCGTCGACGGGTTTCTGGGAGCGTTGAATGCGGTCAAGTGGATACTGTCACTGGCGGTTGCAATGCTGGCGCTGGGTTTTGTCTACCTCTACCGAAAGCCAACTTCAAATCCCTCATGAGCCCGGCGAGCGAGGCGGTGCTCGCAAGCGATGTCTGGAAGTTCCACGGTGACTTTCCGGCTCTGCGAGGTGTCTCCCTCCGCACCGAGCGCGGGACCTGTCTGGCTCTTCTGGGCCGCAACGGCGCGGGCAAAACCACGTTGCTACGCATTCTGGCCGGCCTCTCCGCGCCATCTCGGGGCGACGTGCGCATCCTCGGAACCGCACCACGTTTGCCCGTGACGCGGCGGCGCGCCGGATACCTGGGGCACGGAATCGGCATCTACGATGAACTTACGGCGCGAGAGAACCTGCTGCACTTCGCGCGTCTCTACGGCGTAGAGAACAAGGAAGCCGCGGCCTCCAAATGGCTTGAGCGCGTGGATCTGAAACGCGTGGAAGACGGCCGCGTTCGGGAGTTCTCGCGGGGCATGCGGCAGCGGCTCGCGATCGCCCGAGCGTTCGTGCATGAGCCCGATGTTCTGCTTCTTGATGAGCCTTTCACCTCGCTCGACGACCGGGCGATTCATTTGCTGCAGAACCTGCTGCGGGAAGCCTTTGCGCGAGGCTGCACGGCAGTGCTTTCCACCCACCAACTGCGCGAAGCCCTGGAACTTGCGACGAACGTGGCGCTGCTGGATCGCGGCAAGCTGAAGTTCGCCGGTCCACGGACGCAGGCCATGCTCGACCTGCCTCCATCCATTTATTTCGAGACGGAGACTGAAGGTTGAGAGGCGTATGGGCCATTGCGCGGAAAGACTTCCAATCGGAATTGCGCAGCAAGGAAGCCATCAACGCATCGGTGTCCTTTGCGCTGGTGATTCTGTTGATCTTCAGCTTTGCGTTCGAGCCCACGGCGGACGAAACACGCGCCATTGCCGGCGGCTTACTTTGGATCGCGTTCGCGTTTGCCGGCGCGCTGATTCTGAACCGCAGCTTCGCGCGCGAACTACAGAACGATTGCCTGGATGCGGTGATTGCCTCGCCGATCGCCGGTTGGGAGCTATTCCTCGGGAAAGCGCTGGCGAGTTTTCTGCTGCTGCTTGTAGTGGAACTGATCTGCTTCCCGGTGTTCAGCATTTTCTACGGCGTCAATCTCACGAAGGCTTTCTGGCCGCTGTTGCTTGTCCTGATTTTGGGAACCTGGGCGCTGACCGCGCTGGGGGTTACTTTCGCCGCGCTGACCGTCAATATCCGTCTGCGGGAGTTGATGCTTCCGTTATTGCTTTACCCGGCGCTCTCGCCCGCGCTGATGGCATCTATGACGCTGACCACTTCGCTGCTGACGGCGGGGGTTTTCGGCGCGAACGACCAACCCTGGCTCCGGCTGCTGGTGGGATTCGACGTGATCTTCACGGCGCTGGCACTGGCCCTGATCGAATTCGTTTTGGTGCTTTGAAAGAATGAAGAGATGAGTAAGCGCGAAAAATGGGTTTACGCCCTGGGGGTATCCGGCACCGTGCTGCTGATTGTGAATCTCTATCGCATCCTGCTGGTGCTGGGTGACGAGATGCAGCAAGGCGCCATCTACCGCATTATCTATTTCCACGTGCCGGCGGCGTTTATTGGATGGACGCTGTTCCTGGCAGCTTTAGTGGCCAGTGCTTTGTATCTTTGGAAGAAGGATCTGGCCTTTGATGGATTCGCGGCATCGGCAATTGAAGTGGGTTGGGTTTTCTGTTCCATCAATCTGGTTACCGGGATGATCTGGGGCCGGATCATCTGGGGCATCTGGTGGACATGGGACCCGCGGCTTACCAGCATGTTCATTTGCTGGCTGCTCTACGGGGGATACATTGTGCTGCGCAGCGCGATAGACGATGCAGGGCAGCGGGCGACCGTATCGGCTGTGCTCGCCATCTTTGCGTTTGCGGACGTACCGATCGTGTTTATGGCAATCCGCTGGTGGCGCACGCAGCATCCATCGCCGGTGCTCGAAACGGGCGGGCTTGCACCGGAAATGCGTCTCCCGTTCTGGTTGAACGTATTCGTGTTTCTGCTGATCGGCCTGGCGATTACGCTGGTAAGAGTTGATCAGGAAGATACCCAGCGCGAGCTGGAGGGGCTGCGCCGCCGGGCTTTCTAACCGCGGTTCCGAACAAGGACTCTCAATGGATAAACGAAACTTTCTCTATCTGTTCTATGGCCTGACGCTCGCGTGGGGCTTGCTCGCGGCCTACCTGTTCATTTTGATGCAGAGGAGCCGTAAGCTTCGCGCGGAAGTGGACCGCGTGAAGCGAATGGTTGGCGATAACGAACGCTGACGCTAAGCGCCAGAACTAGAAAGACCAGACCGAGAAGACAAACGGCATTCCAGCGTCCGGCGGTCCAGCAGATTGCCGCCAGCGCGGAACCAAAAGCGCCTCCACAGAAGTAGGTGAACATATAGACCGTGTTCAAGCGGCTGCGCGCGTTCGCGTCAATCGCATAGATCCGAGTCTGGTTGGCCACCTGACTCGATTGCACGCCGAGATCGAGGAGCACGACGCCCAATATGAGAACGGGCAACGAGGAGGCGCCGAACATAAGAACCACAAACGAGACCATCGTAATGAGGATTCCGAGCAATACGACCACCTTCGGGCCGCGTTTGTCGGCGAGACGGCCAACCAGAGGCGCAGCACCGGCGCCGGCCGCGCCCACTAAGCCAAAGAGGCCGGCGACGGATGCTCCGTAGTGGTAGGGTGGGGCGGCCAACCGGAAGACGATGGTGGTCCAGAATACGCTGAATGAAGCAAACAGCATCGCACCGGAAAACGCGGCGCGGCGCAGTTCGCTGTGTTGGCGTACCAAGCGGACAAGCGATCGCGCCAAGTCCGGAAAAGAGATCACTTGAGAAGCAGGGATATCCGGTAGCTGGGTTCGCAGAACACCGGCCAGCACCAACATCGCCAGAGCTGAGATCCAATAGACCGCTCTCCATCCCAGCCATGAGCCTACAAAGCCGCTGAAGGTTCTGGCCGTGAGAATGCCGAGCAGCAATCCGCTCATCACGATGCCCACGACTCGGCCGCGTTCTAAAGGCGGAGCCAAATGGGCGGCAAAGGGAACGATGACATGGACGGCGGAGGCCGTTGCTCCCACGCCGAAGCTGGCGATGGCCAGTAAGTATATATTCGGCGCCAGTGCCACCGCTCCCAGCAGCAGTGAACAGGCCAGCAGCAGACCGAAAATCAAGGAACGGCGATTGTACTTGTCGCCGAGAGGAACGAAACAAAGCATCCCGGTCGCGGCGCCGATCTGCGTGAGCATCGCGACCACTCCCATTGCGGTGACGCGCGCCGAAAAATCGTGGGCGATATTGGCCAGCAGAGGTTGTGCGTAGTAAATGTTGGCGACGATCGCACCGACGCTGATCGCCATCAACATGGTTAGACGCCGGGTGAGCACGTACCTCAGAGATGCGCGGAGAAAGGGGAAAGCTGCAAGGGTGTTATCCTGAAAAAGCCCTCAGGAGAGATGGCCGAGTGGTTGNNTGAAGGCGCACGCTTGGAAAGCGTGTATAGGGGAAACTCTATCCAGGGTTCGAATCCCTGTCTCTCCGCCATCCTTGAAACAATCCCGGCGGTGATCGGTCGCGCCGGGTCCCCGAAGGCTTCGCGTTGGGTAGTCACACCAGATCTGGGCTCGGAGCGCGGCCTGGTTGATTTGGCCAAGCATTCGAACGCATCAAGCGGACCAGCTTTCATTACCGACAGGACACCGTGGACCAGTTGCTCGCGGACGCCACGCGCAGAAACCCCTGAGTTTCTCAGCCAACGTTTTCTTGGCCGGCTTCCGAACCGCTCCGCTATCATCGAAGTTAGTGAGCCATGAGGGGCGATTCGTGAAATCTAAAACTCACAACGCGTGGAAGTTAACCCGCAGCGTCGGGCTGTGGACCATCGCCGCCAGTGCAAGCGCGCTCGCGCAGACAGCCGCGCCTTGTACCGCTGTTGTGAGCGATGCGCAAAGCGTCGTCACCGCCGCGCAACGCCGGGCTGGCGGCGCGAAGGCAATACCGCCAATTACCGATACACAGAACGGCTTTGCATGGCCGGATTCCGAATTCGGGGTGATGCGTACAGCGAACGGATACTCCTTCTTCGCGAGCGATGGCGGGCATCACACCGGCAACAACGAATACGGATCTGTGGTGCGCACCGAAGGCTCGCTCGATAATCCGCTCGGCTCGGCTCCCCCGATTGATGTCATCGTGCATCCGAATCCCGACTCCTCGGTAAACCCCAACTACCCGACTTACACCTACCTGGGTGGCGGACGAATCTATCGTATTCCACCGGGCCGGCCAGGGGCGGGAAATTTGCTCGATGTCTATCACGCCGAGATCAATACCGCGACCAGTTTCTATTCTCTGCTCGGCATGTCCATTTCCCAAGACGGCGGAGCGCATTGGACGGATTTGGGCGAAATCGTGCGCCCAAATCAGCCCTATCAATCCGATCTTGCGGGATTCGATATCGGAAGCCCGAGGCTCGCTCCGTCGCTGGATGGGCAGTACTTCTACGTTTATTTCCCGGATTGGATTGCCAACGGCACCACCCAGCCGACCACAGTGACCGTCATTTCGGTCGCGCGCGCGCCGATTAACGCGGTGCTGGCCGCTGCGGCTGACGCGACGCCTCATGCAGCAGCTTTCGAGAAATATTACCAGGGTGCATGGAGTCAGCCGGGGATCGGAGGCCTCTCGACGGACCTGGACCCAACCGCGGCGTACGCCGGTTCGTCAAACGTCGCGTTTAATGACGTGCTGCAGCGCTTCGTGCGGATTGCTGACGATACCCAGCATATTTCCTATTCCGAATCCATGGACGGCCTCACGTGGAGCACCAGTCTGTTGCTTGTCGAGGACCCGAACACGCAGACCAGTTTCGATTACGCAGTGCCCATCGGGACGGGCGAGGATCCCAATGTGCTCGGGACGCAGTTCTACGTGTACTTCACCTTCGGTTCATCGCAAGGTTGGCCGGGCAATACGGTCCAGCGGTTCACGGTTACCTGTGAGTGAACCTGGTCAACCCAGTCGATCTCGCACTACTCGATATCGTCAGAATCGTCGCTATCGTCGGGCTGGGCGGCAGGCGGGGCAATGAGGATCGCGGGCAGGCCGGCGGACTTGAGTTCCTGATTGAGCGGCTCGATTTCGCCGGTGCGAAGTTTTTCCCATGCCCCAATCGCGACCGGGGCGTCGCGTCCGATTTTGGATATGGCGCTGGATTGCGCGATGGTGGGCGCGACGTCCGCGCCGCCGAGCTGGCCGTAGAGCCCGGATGCCTGTCCGTTGACAGACGCGAGCGTGGGCTTGGTGGGCGCGGGTCCGAACGCGCCTCCGGAACCGACGACGGTCTTGACCTTCGCGCCGAGCGCGGTGAGGCGGTCCTTCAACGGACCAGGTGCGTCATGCTCCGCTTTTTCGATTTGCTCCTGCACCGATCGGGCTTCACGGATGGCGGCCGTGGTCTTTGAGATCGCGGAGGCGAGCAGGCGTTGCGCGTCGAGCTGCTTGCGCAGATCGAGGGGCGAAATCCTTACGCGTGGATCGAGCTTGACGGTCAACGGCGCTTTATAGGTCTGTCCGTTGGCGATGAGCTGAACGGTGTATACGCCGGGAGTCGCGAGCGGCCCTTCGGGGCTGGCTGGCGTGCGGAAGGGAACAGCCGAAATGGGATAGTCATGCCGCAGGGATACGGGCGCGGTCTCGTGAAGATCCCAAACCCAGCGATGCAGGCCGATTGAATCGGGCAGAACGCGGGAGGGTTCCACCCAGAACGCCGGAATGCTCAAGGCTTTGAGATCCGCAGCGGTCAGCTGCGGGGCGTCGGCGCTGGAGTACCGGCGGATCACTTTACCGGCGCCATCGAGGATCTCGAGTTTTACGGGGCCCGAAGGCTTCTGCGCCAGGAAGAAATCGATCACAGCGCCATCCGGCGGGTTCTCGGCGATGGGCTCGTCGGGCGGGATGGGCGTGTCGGGATTGGTGTCGCGCTGGACGCGGAATGCCGTGGCGGGCGTCGAGAGCCAGGCGGCGTTTTGTATGGCTTTCGAGTCGAACTGGCGCAGCGGAGTGATGTCGTCGAGAATCCAGAACGAACGGCCGTGCGTGGCAACGATCAAGTCGCCGTCCTTGATCCAAAGATCGCGCATGGAGGTGTGCGGCAGGTTGAACTGCAGCGACTGCCAGTGGTCGCCATCGTCCAAGGAAACCCAGACGGCGTTCTCGGTTCCGGCGAACAACAGGCCTTTGCGGACGGGATCTTGACGGACGGTATCGACCGGTGCGTCAGGCGGAAGGCCCTCTGTGATGAGCTGCCAGGTCTTGCCGCGATCGTAGGTGCGGTAAATATACGGCTTCAGATCGTCAACGCGGAAGCGGCTGACCGAGGCGTAGGCGGTCTGGTCGTCGAAATGGGAGGCTTCGAGTTGCGTGACTTTGCTCCACGCGTTGAGCGCGGGCGGCGTGATGTCTTTCCAGTTTTTGCCCGCGTCGGCAGTACGCCAGATGAGGCCGTCATCGGTCCCGGCCCAGATGGTATTGGGGTTCTTGAAGGATGGCGCGAGTGCGTAGATGACGCCCCGCTGCTTGAGCGCGCCGGGGTCTTTCGCGGCGAGATTGCCGAGGCTCGCGGGGATGCCGGGTTGGGGACGAGTGAGGTCAGGACTCATGACCTGCCAGGAATGTCCGCCATCGAGAGTCTTGAGCAGCACCTGCGTGGCGTAGTAGAGGACACGAGGATCGAGCGGAGAGAACATGAGCGGCGCGGTGCGATCCGCGCGCAGGGTGCGGGATTCGGGAGGACCGGTAGTGAGCGGGCCGGGGCTGATGATTTCCACCTGCCCGGTGGCACGGTGAAACTTAGAGACCTGGCCGCGTCCGGCTCCGTAAATGGTGTCTGGATCGCGCGGGGCGGGCGCGACGTAACCGTACTCGATGACGCCGATGGGATGCCACTCGCGATAGGTAATGAGGCCGTCATTGCCGCGGCTGGACACGCAAACCGAGCCGCTTTCCTGCTGCGCGCCGCAGACGCGATAGGGGAATGCGTTGTCGGCGATGGCATGATAAAGCTGCGCGGTGGGCTGGTTGTACCAGGAACTCCAGGTGCGGCCGCGATTGACGCTGACGAGCGAACCCTGGTCGCCGACCAGGAGGATAATGTCGGGGTTTGTGGGGTTGATCCAGATGTTCTGGTAGTCGTCGCCGCCGGGCGCGCCTTTCAGGGCGGTCCAGGTTTTGGCTCCGTCGGAGGAACGCCAGGTTACAACGCTGGCGCTGTAGACTGTGTCGGCGTCTTTGGGGTCGACGCGTGGGACGGGCAGATCGCCGCCACCGATGCGGTTAGCGGGACGGGGATCGGTAGTGATGCGGCTCCAGTTTTCGCCGGCGTCATCGGACCGGAAGATGCCGACCTCGTGGCCGAAAGCGGCGGTGGCGTAGAGCCGGCGCGAATCGGTGGGCGCGATGGCGACGTAAGCCTGCTCCACGTCGGGAAGGCCTTTGGTGAGCTTGGTCCACGTCTTGCCGGAGTCCACTGATTTGAAGATGCCTCCGTGCTTGCCCGCGTAGGTGTTGCCGAATTCCCAAGGGCCTTCGCGGGCTTCCCACATGGAGGCGTAGAGAACTTCGGGATTGTTGGGGTCCATCGCGATGTCGGATGCGCCTGTGTTGGCGTCGATGAACAAGAGCCGCTCCCAGGTCTTGCCGCCATTGCGGGATGCGTAGACGCCGCGCTCTTCGTTAGGACCGTAGGGATGCCCGAGGACGGCGGCGTAGAGGTGGTTGGGGTCGCGAGGATCGATGGCGAGGGCTGGAATCTGCTGGCCGTCGCGCAGGCCGAGGTGAACCCAGGTCTTGCCGGCGTCGGTGGACTTATAGATCCCGTTGCCGACAGAAAGATCGGGGCGCTGGAGACCTTCGCCGCTGGCGACGTAGAGGATGTTGGGATCGGAGGGAGCGACGGCGATGGCGCCAATGGACCCGGTGGGTTGGCTATCGAAGATGGGGTTCCACGTGCGGCCGTAGTCGTCCGTTTTCCAGACGCCGCCGTTCACTTGCGCGGCATAGAAGACGTTGGGCTGCGCGGGGACACCGGCGGCGGCGCGCGTGCGGCCACCGCGGAACGGGCCGATGTTGCGCCAATGGAGGTCGTGAAAGATGTCGGAAGAGATTTGCTGGGCGGGTGAGGAGACGGAAACGAGGGCGGCGGAAACCAGGAACGAGCGGGATAACCAGGTCGAGAGCATGTTCTGCTATTATGCGCCGCCGTTGCGGGAGCATTAGACGACGCTGATCGGCGGGAGCACGCTTCGTACCCGGAGTTCCGCGCCTGGGGCGGCGAGGGGCGACACCGATTCTTTCTCCTGATAAGCCGCGACCGACGAATACCGTCCGTTTCGGGGATCTCGGTGAACAACAATACGGCGGCCGTGAAGGTCGAGGACCCAATACTCGATAATCCCCGCTCTTGCATACAGGCGAGCCTTGGTGGAGAGATCGAAGGCGAGTGTAGTGTCAGCTACTTCGATCACCAGATGCAGATTTTCTGGTTCCGGGTTGGAGTGAAGGAATTCGGCTTGGTCGCGGTTGAGGACAATCAGGTCGGGTTCCGGTTCGGTCGAGGGATTGTCCTGCAGAGCCACGTCGATTGGTGCCTCGGAATTGACGAACGGAAAGGTGAAGGTCTGAACGAGCCATTTCAGCATCAGGCTCATGCCGATCACGTGCGGGCGCTTCTTACCCGTCTTGGATATCAGATCACCTTCCACCAACTCGAGGCTCTGCTCGCTCAGAGTGGGCGAGGTGAGGGCCTCATACCCGCTTCGGGTCCAGCGCTTACGAGGGGGAGCGGATTTTGTGGGCTGAAACTTGAGAGCAGCGGGCACGGACGTTCCTTTCCTGATGATACGTCGCAGATTCGCGCGGTGAAAGTCCTCAGTGGCCCCGCTCTCAGGCTCGTAGCAGCGATTGAACGTAGTCCGGTTTCATGGGGAGGCGGCGCGCAACCTTGCCCGTCGCGTCCAGGAGTGCTCCCGCAATCGCTGGAGCAGCCAGCGCATTGGCTGCCTCGGAACCCTGGCCGTACGATCCCACCTCGGGACGGTTGATCAGCACAACTTTGATCTCCGGCAAATCGGCCATCGTCGCGATCGGGTAGCTTCGCCAGTCGGCTGAGGTTACGCCGCTTTCATCGAAGCGCAATTCCTCCAGCAACGCGATGCTCACACCCATCACTGCGCCACCCTCCACCTGGCGCTTTAACTGGGCGGGGTTGATCACAATACCGGGGTCTACCGCGACCGTGATCTTTTCAACTTTGATTGCGCCGCTGGTCATGTTCACCGCAATCTGCGCGACGCAAGCCCAGTAGGTTCCGGACCGAAACATGACCGAGACGCCCTGGCCCCGGCTCACACCCTCACCAGCGCCTGGGCGGTGAGTACGGGTTTCCCAACCCGAATTCTGGCGAACGGACTCCAGCACGCCAATCACCCGCTTCTCGCGCGCGTGTTGAATCCGAAACTGAAGGGGGTCTACTCCGGCGAGCACAGCCGCCTCGGTGATGGCCACTTCGCGCGGGAAGTTCTGCTGATACTGTCCGGGAGTTCTTAAACTGTGGTCGCGCAATCCAACGTTCAGAGGCGAAGAACTTTGCCCGATCTGCATTGTCCCGAACGAGCTTTCCAGTACCGCCGGTGTCGCTTCGTAAACCCATGGGTCGTGCATGCTGTTGGCGATTCCGAAGAGAGACCCTATTTCATTCGGTGCGGGAATTGTCGGGAGGCCGGCGAGGATCGCACCCACTAAGCGGTCATCCTGCATGGCAGGCATGAAGTGATTGATCTTGTACGCGGTCAAAGCGCCTTTGGCATCCACACCGAGTTCAACTTCGGAAATCGCGGCCGAGGATTGCGTGGACCATTGCAGGTCATCCTGACGGGTCCATTGCACGCGAACGGGCTTGCCCAGGGCCTGCGAGAGGATGACCGCCTCGTCTTCCGCGCCGGCGTTACCTCCGTTGGAGCGCCCGTAATGACCAGCGCCGGCGAAGGTGCGCACGACGACGTGATCCACAGGCGTGGCGAGCATCAACGCGATCCCGGAACGGAGTGCCTGCGGGTTTTGGGTATGGGTGTAGACGTACACGGCGCCGTCGGAACGAACGTCGGCAACCGCCATGGTGGGGCCAATCGGCGCATGCTTCAGGAATGGAAGCTGGTACGTCGCCGAGAGCTTCTTGGACGAGGCTGCGATGGCGGATGGCACGTCGCCTCTGTTTGTCCTGGCGGTGGCTACGGGAGCCTTTTTCCAATCCGCGTCTTCCTTGAGGAATTGGAAGAGACGCTGATCGCCGGGAAGGCCTTTCCAATCGGACCATGTGGTGGCTGACGCAACTTGTTGAGCGGCCTTGATGGCTTCCCATTCAGTGGGCGCAACGACGCCGACGAGATTTCCCTTCACGACCACTTGCGAGTTTGGAAACCGGTTTTTATCCAGGGCGCCGACGGAAATTAACTTTGAGCCCAGCGTCCGTGGGTGAACCATGCGGGCATGCAGCATCCCGGGAAGGCGCACATCCGTCACCCACGTCTCCTTCGCTGTAACCTTCGAGACGGTAACGGAATTGGGGAATGACTTGCCGACCACGGTGTATTGACTTACTGGCTTTAGCGGAGGGTCCCCTTCTACTGTGAGGCCGAACATGCTGGAGATATCGCCCTTCACGGGTATCGTGAGGTTCAAAGTCTGATTCTTAACGAGGTCTCCATAGGACACGCTCCTACCACCACCGGAGACGACGCCGTCTTCGACGGTGAGTTGGTCCTTTGGCACGCCAAGGCGATCGGAAGCTAAACTGAGTAGCGCCTGATAAACGTAGGCGCCGGCTTTTCGAACATTGGGCATGCCGTGCGACAGCAGATCAAACGTGCCGCCCCCATCGGGCGTACGGTCGGTGTCGCCCGAAACAACCGTCGCTATGGCCTCAAACCGTGCGCTGAGTTCTTCGGCCACAATCTGACGGTAGGCTGTGAATATGGTGCCCTGCCCGAAATCCGACCTGCCGGTACGGATCAGGATCGTGTTGTCCGCATGAATTTCAATCCAGGATTCGGGCCGGCCGGGATTGAGCGCATCGACAAGGCCGGGCTTCTGCTGGCCTTCGACCTTGGGCAATGCGAAGCCCGCCAGTAAGACTCCGCCGGTCTTTACGAAACCGCGGCGAGAGAGTGCCGCTCCAAGAACCTTGGTTCGATCGCTCATGCCTGGCTCCTTTTCGCCATCGCCGCACCAGCCCGTTGCACAGCCTGGATGATGGCCGTATAACTCCCGCAACGGCAGAGATGCGGGGAAACGCCGGAGGTAAAGGCATCTTTGATCTCTGTGACCGTTGGCGACGAAACGCGCTCCAGAAGTTCGGTGGCTTTGATCATCATGCCGTTCTGGCAGAACCCGCATAGAGGAGTTTGTTCCTCGATCCAAGCTTCCTGGACGGGGTGAAGCGTCTTCGCCGCTTCTTCGTCGGGGAGCCCCTTTTGTTTCGCCCAGCGCGCCGGGAGGCCTTCCAGCGTGGTCACTTCCTTACCGGCCGCCGAGCCCAGGGTCATGATGCAGGAACGTACTTCCTTACCGTTGAGCAGAACGGAACAAGCGCCGCACTGCGCGAGCCCGCAACCGAACTGCGGCCCGGTGAGCTCAAGATCGTTTCGCAGCACATAAAGCAAAGGAGTATCCGTCGGCGCCTGAATCTCGCGTCTCACTCCGTTCACGGTGACAGTGGTCATTCCAATCTCCTTTGGGCGTCGCCTCAACTAGAATCATTATCCGCCTTCGCCCAGCGTTCGTTATTACTCGGCAGTTCAGGCCCTGTACTGTTCGTCGCTCACCTGTTCCAGCCACTCGGCGGTCTTACCGTCGAGCTGCTCCTGAATGGCGATATGGGTCACCGCCGTTGCCGCGGCGGCTCCGTGCCAATGTTTCTCGCCCGGTGAAAACCAGATCACATCGCCCGGGCGGATTTCCTCGACCGGTCCGCCCCAACGCTGCGCCCGGCCACAACCCGCGGTCACAATCAGGCTCTGGCCCAGCGGGTGCGTGTGCCATGCTGTCCGTGCGCCAGGTTCGAACGTGACGCTCGCACCCACGACGCGCGCCGGAGCGGGTGCACTGAACAGCGGATCGACGCGAACCGTGCCTGTAAAATAATCCGCCGGTCCCTTGCCAGAAGGCTGTGAGCCAACTCTCTTGATATCCATTCTTAAATTCTTTCACTTGTCTCAATTGAGCGTGAACGCAACGGTCTGACTAACCGTCTCGGCTCCCTGCAACACGAAGAACTGGGCCTCGTAATTTCCGGACTCCATCCTGCCGGGAAATGCGCTGGCGACATACTGAATACGGCCGCCGGCATCGGGCTCGGGCAAAAGCGCCGATCCACTGCCCACTGGAACTTCGTCCCGACTGAACTTCATCATCAACTCGGGTTTCCTGCTGTTGTTCCTGTCGGCGAAGATCACCATGTAGAAACGCAACCCCTGCGGGTCGGTCTTCGCCACAGGGCCCAAACTGGGTGTGATCACCTTGGCGCCCACCTGAAACGGGTCGTCCGGCGAAGTTGCTTCTAATTGATCCCGCACGCTGCGCACCATGACCACGCTGCTGATCTCGAGTTTCGATTGCGACTCAGGTACGAGGAACCCCGATTTGCGGGCGCTGATCCGGTTGTCCATCCGATCGATCACCGCGGCTTCCAGCGTGTATCGCCCCGGCGGTAACGGCAGGTTACGCGAAAATATAAAGTGACTGTTCTTCAGGGTCTGCACCTGTGCCGCCGCCCCGGCTAAAGGAACGTTGCCCCGGAACTTCTCCACCACTTCGCCCTGCATGCTCTTCACGATCGCGACGTAGGCCAGGTCGCCTTGATAGGGGTTTTGCGCGTTGGCTTGCCGGAGCGTCACACTGGCCAGAGGAATATCAAGAACCACGCTGCACGTCGATTCCTCGTGTGGTCCGCGGAAATGCAGTCCCGCTGATTGAAAATCGAAGGAATGCGGCAGTGGGCTGATGTTCAGAGCCCGCATCAGCGGTATCTCATAAGGCGCCAGAATCTCGCGGTTACCAGCGGAGGCGGGCAGGGCGAAGTAGCCGGCGCGCGAGTGGATGCGCAAACCCGCGCGCGAAGACCGCACCTCTATCTTTCGATACGAGCCATCGTACGAGGTGATTTGCGGGTTGTACGTGACTTCGTAATAGCTCTCGATATCCTCGCTCACCTTGCGCAGCCCTTCGCGAAAGTCGTTCGAGTTCGCAATCAGAAAGCCGCCGGTGGATTGTGCCAGATCGGCGAGCGTGTCCTGGCCGTTGCTCTTCCCTGCGTTGATCGCCGTGTCGATGCCATTGGCCATTGCCGGCGTCACCGTTCCCGCGCCTGTCATCGCGCTGGCGCGGGAGGCTGAAGACGCGTCCTTCAATCCCGCGACGGCTTCGTCGTTGGCACCAGCGGTGTCAAGCCCGCGCGCGTCGATCGAGTAGAAGGTGACATTGAAGCGGTTGGCTGTACTGATCAGCATCTTCCAGGGTTCCTCCATGCCTTGCGGCACGCCAAAACCCGATGAGAATAGCAGAATCGATTTACGGCCCGGCAGGTCCGTTTGGCCCTCCACCGCCGACATCAGTCCCCAGACGGCGCTGCGTCCCGGTTGTGCGAGTTCGGAACGCTGCGTCAACTGGAGCATGTTCAGTATCATGCGGGCCAGACGCATGCTGGTGGAAGGACTCGACGCTGCGACCGCGGCCTTTGAGGTGGGGTACGAAAGCGCCAGCCAATTCAATCGCGAGTACAGCCGGTTCTTCGGACAACCGCCGATGCGGGATATTCGGACGCTTCGTTCGCCAGGTGCGCCGCCGTTGGAGTCGGTTGGGAGTCCGCAAAACGCAGTGTGACTGCCCAGTCCGGGGTGAGAGCGATTCACCGCGATGGGGTTCCCTTCAGCGCGCGGGCGAGACGCAACGTCGACGGATGCGGATGAAACTGCCACGCTCGCGGATGCGATGAGACAACTCAATGCCTTCGCGGACCAATCCGGGGCCGGCGGCGCCTGCGATGCATAGCGTAATACCCGTGTGCGATTGCGCACATGGTCGATTCCAACCAGACGCGGCGGCAGGATGAGAATGGTGTCAGCGATAAAACGTTGCTGGACCCAGCGGCCTGGACCCGGATCAGATCGGGCACGTCCCTGCAACGCGAATATCAGGCAGACCTGATGTACGACCACGGGAGGAACATTCCGCTTTACCTGGAAGTTCAGGCGTTGACAAGCACCGGCAGTTCTGGCTGCGAAGGGTAAGTCAGCTTCGATGCACAGTATGTCAGTTACAGAAAGGAACACATGCCGAACATTACGACGAAAGATGGTGCGAGTATCTACTACAAAGATTGGGGCGAAGGGCAACCTATCGTCTTCAGCCACGGCTGGCCGTTAAGCGCGGACGCGTTTGAGGACCAGATGATTTTTCTGGCAAACCGCGGGTATCGCTGTATCGCGCACGACCGCCGCGGCCATGGGCGGTCGGGTCAACCCTGGGATGCCAACGACATGGACACCTATGCCGATGATCTCGCTGAGTTGGTTACCGCGCTCGATCTTCGAGAAGCCATCCACGTGGGACACTCCACCGGCGGCGGCGAAGTGGCCCGTTACATCGGCCGTCACGGAACTGCGCGGGTCGCCAAAGCCGTCCTGATCGGTGCGACACCACCGCTGATGCTAAAGACGGATGCGAACCCAGCCGGCTTGCCGATGGCCGCTTTCGATGACATACGCGCCAATGTGCTGGCGGACCGGGCGCAGTTTTTCAAGGATCTTAGCGCTCCTTTCTACGGCGCCAATCGTCCCGGCGCCAAGGTGTCGCAAGGCCTTCGAGACTCCTTCTGGCGGCAGGGCATGCTTGCCGGTCATAATGCGGTCTTCGACTGCGTCAAGGCGTTTTCAGAGACCGATCATACCGAAGACCTGAAGAAGTTCGACGTGCCGACGCTGATTCTTCACGGCGATGACGATCAGATTGTCCCTATCGTTGCCTCGGCGCTGCTTTCTTCGAAGATTGTCAAGGGCGCCACGCTTAAGATTTACGCAGGTGCGCCGCATGGAATGTGTTCGACGTTGAAAGACCGGGTGAACGCGGAGTTGCTCGCTTTCATTGCACAAGAAAAATCAGCCACGGCCTGAACCGAGGGTCGATTGTGTCGTTTTTTGATGGGCGCGGGATGCCGTTACTGCGAGATGCCCGCGCCTAGCCCGCCGGGTTTTCCCGCTGCTTCGTTATTGTTGCTTCCCCTCCCGTTCATCGCTACTGCCCCGCCGACGTTATAAACTGCTTCTAACACATGCGCATAAGACGCTCTTTTCTCTTCCTGCTGGCTCTGGGATTCACGACATGCCACGCCGACGCCGCGAACTCGTCCAAATACTCGCGGTTCGATGCGAAGGCCAA
This sequence comes from Bryobacterales bacterium, assembly GCA_003136675.1. Lineage (GTDB taxonomy): Bacteria > Acidobacteriota > Terriglobia > Bryobacterales > Bryobacteraceae > Bog-113. The sequence continues at coordinate 70,832 of PLFE01000141.1, read as the reverse complement.
GGCGGTGCTTCAGAAGATGACGCTCGACGAGAAAATCGGGCAGATGCTGCAGCCGGATCAGGCGTTCCTCAAGAGCCTCGACGACATTGAGAAATACCATTTCGGCTCGGTGCTCAGTGGCGGGGATTCCGACCCCAAGACCGGCAACGATCTCACTTCATGGACCAATCTCTACGAACACCTTCAATCCCGCGCGATGGATACCCGGCTGAAGATCCCGCTGATCTATGGCATTGACTCGGTGCACGGCAACAGCAACCTCGAAGGGGCGGTGATTTTTCCGCATAACATCGGGCTGGGTGCGACGCGCGACGCACGGCTTGTGGAGAAGATCGGCGCGATCATTGCCGAGGAGACGCGCGCAACGGGGATTCAATGGGCTTTTTCGCCCTGCATCACCGTGCCGCAGGATATTCGATGGGGCCGCACGTATGAGGGTTACAGCGAGTCCGCCGACATCGTAAAGCTGCTGGGTGACGCGGCGGTGCGCGGGCTTCAAGGGTCTGACATCAGCGGTCCAGAGCAAGTGGCCGCCTGCATCAAGCACGCTGCCGGCGATGGCGGAACCGTCTACGGAACCGGCCTCAAGCATCTCATGGATCATGGCGATACGGTACTGGACGAGGCTGATTTCCGGCGCATCCATTTGGCGGCTTACAAGACTGCGATTCAGCAAGGCGCGGCCACCATCATGCCCAGCTACAGTTCCTGGAACGGCGTTCGCTGCAGTTCCAACAAGCACCTGCTCACGGACATTCTGAAGAACGATTTTGGCTTTGAAGGCTTCCTGATTTCGGATTACAACGCGATCGATGAGATTCCCGCCGATAGTTACAAGGAGAAGATTCGCCTCTCTGTAATGGCCGGTATGGACATGTTCATGATTCCCGAGCGCTACGCCGAATTCTTCGATGACTTGAAGCGGCTTGTGACTGACAAGACCGTGCCGGAATCCCGGATCGACGATGCTGTCCTGCGCATTCTTCGCGTGAAAGCCGCCATGGGAATGCTGGACGGGAAGCACTCGCAAATGGCCGACCGGAATCTACAGAAGGAGTTCGGTTCCCCCGAGCATCGCGCCGTCGCGCGGCAGGCCGTGCAGGAATCGCTGGTGTTGCTAAAGAACGATAATCAGGTGCTGCCGCTTTCGAGGAGCGCGAAGCGGATTCACATCGCGGGGAAGAGTGCGGATGACTTAGGCAACCAATGCGGGGGCTGGACCATCACGTGGCAAGGCAAGAGCGGAACGCCGACGACCGGCACGACAATTCGCGAGGCATTAGTCAAAGCCGCCCCGAACACGAAGGTGACTTACTCCAAAGATGGAACCGGCGCGGAGGGTGCGGATGCGGGAATCCTGGTGATTGGCGAAAAGCCTTATGCGGAGATGTTCGGCGACCGCACGATCGAAGGACTGCATCTGGATGCGGAGGATAAATCGGCCCTCGCGAACATGAAGGCCGCGGGAATTCCAGTTGTTGTGGTTGTGATATCGGGGCGACCGCTGCTGATCGACGACGTGATGGATCAGGCGGGCGCGTGGGTGGCCGCATGGCTTCCCGGCACCGAGGGTGAAGGCGTCACGGATGTCCTGTTCGGAGACCGGAAGTTTCAGGGGAAGCTATCGTTTACGTGGCCTAAGTCGAGCTCCACTTCATTGCACATCGGCGATCCCGGTTATCAGACAATGTTCGCCTTGGGATTTGGGCTTACGTACTAAATGCCGTGACGCCTGAAATCACTTGTCGGAACTGGTGGCGGGCACCGGGGTTGCGGGCTTCGACGTCTCAGTCTTGGTGCTTGATTCCGACTGTTTCGATTCCGAGGAACTCTCCGACTTGGCTTCGGAACCGGATTTTTCTTTTGATTCCTTGCCTTCTTTGCCTTCTTTTGAGCCAGATTCCTTGGAGGGGCCGCCGTTCTTGGCGTAGTCGTTCACATACCATCCCGACCCTTTGAACTGCAGGGCCGATACCGAAATCAGTCGCTCAACGGGCCCGGAACCGCACTCTTCATGCACAGTCAGCGGCTCATCGGAGAACTTTTGGATCTTCTCAAACTTCTTACCGCAGTTCGCACACTTATATTCGTACAGGGGCATACAGCTAATCCGATTCTAACAAAGGGCGTGAAAAAGGGCAGGCCACTTGCGTGGCCTGCCCGCCTCTGATTCGAATCAGCGCTTATTTCTTGCGGTGAACAACCGGCTTCTTGGCCGGTGGCTTCTCGACTGTGATGCCAGTGATCTTCGACTGGTCGCCGTCAAAAGTGACCAGGAAAGGATCTTTTGTAAACGCCGCGGCGTTGCCCTGGATGGTGATGGCGTCCCCGGCGTTCAACTTTGCATGCAGTGGCTTTTCATACTTGATCACAGCATCGCCGGAGGGATCGTCAATCGAAATCTTGATCTCGGTCGGATTCGTATCCGGGTTCCAGGAGACGATCTTGGCTTTGAACTCCTGCGGAATCAGCATTCCTTTCATGCTGTTGGTGAAATACGTATCGCCGTCCGGCGCGGTCAACTGCGCCTTCAGGTCGCGCCAAAGCTTGATATCGGGATGCTGTGCCAGGAATGCCTCTTCGCTTCCGGCCTTCTCTTTCTCCCGTTCCACTACGCTCTTTATGGTCTTGTCGATGTCATCAGGAGGAATACCGCTCTTGGCGGCCATGGCCTTGAGATCGGTCAACTCCTTGGGAACATCTGCGCCGCAATACCCGTTCCACGCTCTGGTTAAGTAATCGTCGGCGGATTTCTTGCCCGCGGCGCCGAGTGCTGCTGGCCCGGTAATCGTCACCGCGCGCGCGAACTGGTACAGGGCTTCGGGCGTGCGCTGGATCTGATGCTCGCTGGCGATGGCGGTTCCCCACCAGTAAGCCACCTGGGCGTTCTGGTCGTTGAGTTGGACAAACTTCTTAAACTCGGCTTCAGCCGTCGGATAGTCTTTCTGCTGCAATGCGACATATCCCAGAACCATATGGGCCTGCTGCTCCACCTGCCCCCGAGCCTGCTTCCAGGCGTCGTCGGTCACCTGGGCGGGCTTGGCGCCGCTCGAAAAGGCCGCGTCCAGATTGGTGAGCAGGTTAGTCGCCGCATCTTTGGCCGCACTCAGCACGTCCGGGGTTGGGGCGGTTGAGGTCAACGCCTTGGTGGCTATTTTGCTCCAGGTGTCCATGAACTGCAGCAGGCGCGCATTCTTGAACTGCGAGTCCGGGTATTTATCCTGCCAGGCTTTGAGCAGGTCCAACTTCTTGACAGGGTCGGTCTCTTTTTGGACGGCCTGGATGGCATCATACTCGCCTTGATCCTTCACCGTTGGCGCCGCCGGCGCGGCCGGAGCCGCAGTCTGAGCGGCAGCGGCGCCCGCTGTCAAGCTGAGAACGGGCACCCCAAGGACAAGCGCCATCGACGCCCCGACTACTACCTTTACTAATCGATCAAACACTCGGAACTTCCCCCTTCTCATCTCTCTATCTATGATTCGGTCGCGATCCCCGGCGAACTGAGTCAACAAATGGGGATACTTGCGGAGTATAGCGGAACATCTTCTGCTGCTGCAACATAAAGACGCTTTCGTACGTTCGCGGGTTCCCAGCGGCCGGCCTGTCTTGCCCGAGGCCCTGGTGTGCTAGCATCAGGCGATTCATGCCCTTGCTGCGTCCCGGCGGCCCTTGGATCGACCTTGGCATCATCGCGCTGTACCTTGGGGCCGTCACCTGGTTCGGGGCCCGCTTCCGCAGCCGGCCCGGTGAGGGCAGCCTGAAACAATATTTTCTTGCCGGCCAGACCGTGCCCTGGTGGGCCATTTCGCTTTCCATCGTCTCTGCTGAAACTAGCACGCTAACCATCATTGGAACACCGGCTCTGAGCTACGGCCATAACCTTGCATTCCTTCAAGTGGTCTTCGGCTACCTGATTGCTCGCATTCTGATTTCCATTCTCTTCCTTCCGGCCTACTTTCGCGGACAAATGTTCACCGCGTATCAACTGATGGAAGTTCGTTTCGGCGAGCGCGTCCGCAAACTCACCGCCTTCATTTTCCTCTTCACCCGGGCGATGGCGGAGGGCGTCCGGGTCTTTGCCATCTCCATTGTGATCTCCATCGTTCTCGGCACCGGCGAACTGGTCTCCATCATCCTCATCGTCGCGCTGACCCTTTTTTATACCTTCGAGGGTGGGATGGCGGCGGTCATCTGGACCGATGTGCTCCAGATGGGGATGTACGTGGTTGGCGCGCTCATCAGCTTCTTTGTGATCCTCCATCATATCCCCGGCGGCTGGCCACATTTGATCGTTGAGGCCGGCGCGCAGGGCAAACTGCAGGTTCTTGACTTCCGGGGCGGGTTTACTGCGCCTTATACATTTTGGGCGGGCATCATTGGCGGCTGCTTCCTCACCTTGGCGAGCCATGGGACGGACCAACTGATTGTGCAGCGCCTGTTGAGCGCGCGCTTGGAAAGCGAAAGCCGCAAGGCCCTTCTCGCCAGTTGGTTGGTGGTGTTCTTCCAGTTCACTTTATTTCTGTTCATCGGGCTTTCGTTGTGGGTGCTTTACCGCGATTCCGGACTTGCCGCTCCGAACCCGCTCGACCGGCTTTATCCGGCATTCGTCTGGAACTCGCTGCCGACCGGTGTGCGGGGATTAGTCATCGCGGCCATTCTTGCCGCGGCAATGGCGAATCTGAGCGCCGCACTGAACGCGCTGGCCTCCACAACGGTGATGGACATTTTCCGGCCTCGTACCGGCGTGTCGCAGTCTATGGCCCTGGCTCATGGCGCTACGGTATTCTGGGCGTTCGTTCTGGTGGCCATCGGCGCGGTGGCGCACCACTGGGGCGGGGTGCTCGAATCCGGACTCTCCATCGCCTCCGTCACGCTTGGTTTGTTACTGGGCGTGTTTCTGCTCGGGGTGCTCACGAAACATGTGGGCGAGCGCGGGGCCATTGGCGGATTGCTGATCGGCCTCGCGACGATCCTCTCTGTCCGGTTTGGAACGAGCATCGCTTTCACGTGGTGGGTGCTGATTTGCAGCTTGGCCACGTTTGCCGGCGGAGTGGCGGCCTCTAGAATATTTCGGGAAAAGGCGGGCGTGTGACAGAACTGAAACGGGATCTTGGCCTTTGGGCAGCCGTTGCCATAGTGATCGGCACGGTGATCGGGAGCGGGCTATTCCGCGTGCCGCAGACCATGGTGCTGAACGTGGGAACCGGCGGCTGGGTGCTGCTGGTCTTCGTGGTCGGCGGAATTCTTTCTCTCTGTGGCGCGCTCAGCTACGCGGAACTGGCCGCCGCCATGCCTGGGGCGGGAGGCGAGTACGTTTATCTCACCGAGGCTTACGGGCCGGTCTGGGGGTTCCTTTATGGCTGGACGCAGATGTGGGTAGCGAAAAGCGGTTCCGTGGCTACGCTCGCGACCGCCTTCTTCGAATATCTGGCGAACTTCCGGCCTGAACTGGAGCAGATTTTTTACACCATTCCACTGCCGATTGGGGAACACGGGGCGCCGCTGCCGCTAAAGTACGGCCAGTTGCTGGCCATGGCGCTGATCTTATTCCTGGCGCTGATCAATTATTTCGGGGTCAAAGCGGGGGGCGACGTCCAGGTGGTGCTCACGGCAGTCAAGATCGGCGCGATTCTTGTGATCATTGTGGCGGGCCTCAGTTGGCATGGGAGCGCCGGCGTGACGGGGCAGGCCGCCGCGCCACAAGTTCCGCTGGTGCCGATTACTGTCGCCGGCTTCTTCGCGGCGCTGGTGGCCGCTCTTTGGGCCTACGATGGGTGGAATAACGTCAGCATGGTGGCAAGCGAGATCAAACGGCCCCAGCGTTACCTCCCGCTGGCCCTCATTGGCGGGACGGCCGCGGTGATGGTGCTCTATCTGCTGGCCAATTCAGCCTACTTCCATGTTCTTTCCGCCGCCGAAGTCGGGGCCAATAAGCGCGTTGCCGCGGCGATGATGGAGCGGATTGTGGGTCCATGGGGAGCGGGTGCGGTCTCCATCGCGGTGATGATCTCGATTTTCGCGGCGCTGAACGGATCGATCCTTTCGGGCGCCCGCGTGCCGTACGCGATGGCGAGGGACCGCCTTTTCTTCCACAGTTTCGCGCACGTCCATCCGCGCTTCGCCACGCCTTCGGTTTCGATACTCGGGCTGAGCGCATGGTCGGCAGTGCTGGTGTTTTCCGGGCGCTACGATCAGCTCTACAATTACGTGATTTTCGCCAGTTGGCTGCTGTACGGCATGACAACGGCCGCTGTAATCGTACTACGCCGTACCAAACCCCAAATGCCGCGGCCGTACCACACGCTCGGTTATCCGGTGGTTCCCATCCTGTTCGTAGCGGCGGCGGTGGTGCTGGAAGTGTTCACGCTGCGCAATTCGCCGCGGGAAGCGGTGTCCGGAATTGTGCTGATTATGCTTGGCTTACCGTTCTATTTCTATTGGAAATCCAAAAAGGCGTGACATTTCCGCCGGCCGCAGGCGTTATTCGCTCTGGGGCACCCGCCTGAAGCGGGATTTCAGCCTTCCGATTGCAGGAAAAGGTACGGGTTACAAAAAGTGTTCTGAAATCAGAACAAATCTCTTGCGTTGAATATGAACTTGCTGTAAAAAAGCTAAAGGGGCCAACGGAAGCTTCCAGTGTCGTTCCAGTAATGGAACACTTAGGGTTCCCGAGCTACCAACTCCGGCGAGCCGATCGCGCGAAAGAAGAGGCATTTAATGGACGTCACGAAAATTCTCACAGAACTCAAACAAGAGAGAGAACAACTCGAAGAAGCAATACAAAGTCTGGAACGTCTCGCGCGGGGACGAGGCAAGCGTCGCGGGCGCCCACCGGCATGGCTGGCGGTCGAGAAACGTCGTGGACGCCCACCGGGCAGCAAAAATAAGACTTCGCAGCCAAAATCCATCGCGGCGGCGTAACGGGATCTATCAAGAACGCGGCGAACCGCCGCATGTTCCTCCCGCGCTAGCGGGAGTGGTGGCGTACCACAATCGAATTCGACTCCCGAAGCGTCGGGAATGTTTTCGACATGTGGTCGTGCCACGTCAGGCCTTCCTCGTCCAGAAGGGCCCACACCAAGCCGAGGCCTCCGGAGAGGACGCTGATCCAGCCACCCACGAGGCGGAAGGCGCGGCTCCGCGCATCCGGCGGAAATCCGTCGAAATTGATTAGCCGCAATTCAGTCCAGCGCAGTCCCGGCGTCAGCGCTCCGGCAATGGCGAACAGCAGGCTATAGAACAGCGCGGTGAGCACCAACATGCCGCCCAGCATGAGAAAGGCGTTTCTGCTCAATCCCGTCGGTTTGGCCACTAGCTGAAAGATGGCCAGGATGATTCCGAATCCTACCAGCACCATGGAAGCGTCCAAGGCGGCAGCGGCGCTGCGATGCATCGGAGCGGCAGCAATCGCATCGCAGTAGATCACCGCTTCGGCACTGGTTTTGAGAGTCTTCGATACTGTCTTGGCGGGTTGCAGAAAATCGAGCGTTGCTTGTGATTCATCAACGGTCCGGCTCTTGCGGGGCGCAGTGCGCTGCGCCTGAGGATTTGCGGGGGCCGGGGCGGCAGGTTGCGGGGCCGGAGCGGCCTGCCGGGGAACCCGGTCGAAAGGAATGATCTTGGGCTGTAGTTCGGTTCCGAACAGCGACGGTTGAACACTGGTGACGCGCGGGCGCGGCAGAGAGTCAAGTGTCCGTGCTGCGTCCATAAAGATTGCTTTCGCGGGTGAGATCGTTTTTGCATGGCGCGGTGCCGCTTTCGCAGCAGGGGCGTGCGCGGCCTCTGCTGCTAATGCGTTCGCGCCCAGGGCGCGCATCGCCACCCGAACGTTCTCTTGAGCCTGGTGCTGGGGAGCAGCAGTTTGATGGGACGGCATGGGAGAGGAGTGCAGGCGTCGCCCACAACGCCGGCAGCGGTGATCGTCCTTCCCATTCGAAAACTGGCAGTACCCGCACGTCATGGTCTTGTACTTGCTACTCTGAGAACTTGCCGCGCAATGGCAGCTCGTTGATGTTTCCCCTAAAAGCTCTTTCCTGCAAAGCTTTCCCCTACTTGTTGAGTAACATAATCGACCGGGCTTGTCACCGGCCGGCACCTCGGAAACTGCTGCTCGTGTGCGCTTTAGGCCTCACTGTACCCCAAATTCTGCTACCGCAATTCAGTAGAATTATCAATCTGCCGGCGGCGCCTGAACCGACGCCGCCCAGCGAACTGACTCCGGACAAACTGGATCATATCCTCAGGCCCGACGCTCCGCAGCTGGACCGCGTGAACATCACGGCTCTCACGCAGACTTCAGACGGATCTGTCCGCCACCTGCGCGGGCACGCGGTCATCGAACTCAACGACAGCATCGTGAAAGCCGACTCGATCGACTACAACGAGGACACGGGAGACGTGGTCGCCGAGGGCCACGTCTTTTACCAGAGTTTCGTCCAGAACGAGCAGATCACCTGTGACAAGGTGGAGTACAACCTCGACACGCAGCGAGGCAAATACTACAACGTAAAGGGCTACGTGAAATCCCGAGTGGATGCGCGGCCCGGCATGTTGACATCGAACAACCCGTTTTATTTCGAGGGGAAATGGGCAGATCGCATTCAGGACAAGTACATCGTCCACGACGGCATGGTCACGGGATGCCGGCTTCCGCGCCCGTGGTGGACCTTGCACGGGCCGAAATTCGATGTGATCCCAGGGCAGCGCGCGCTGGCGTATCGCTCCTGGTTTTATATCAAGAGCTTCCCGGTTTTCTACATGCCGTTTTTTTATAAGTCCCTAAAACGGAATCCTCGGCAAAGCGGATTTCTGACTCCCAACATCGGTCATAGCTCATTGCGTGGTTTCATGGTTGGGTTCGGCTACTACTGGGCGATCAGCCGCAGTTACGACTTAACCTATCGCTTCCAGGATTTCAGCGCCGTCGGGACAACCCACACGCTCGATTTTCGTGGTAAACCCAATGACAAAACAGACTTCAATGCGCTGGTGTACGGTGTTTACGACACTCAAAAGATAAACGGACAGACTTACAGCGGTAGCGACGCAACGGTGGTCGGAAAATCGGACCTTGGCGATGGCTGGTTTGCACGAGGCAGTATCAACTATCTCAGTTCGCTCGCATTCCGGCAGGAGTTTTCCGAATCATTCGACCAGGCCATCTTTTCCGAATCCGTCTCCAGCGGAGCTCTGAGTAAGCATTTTGATTCGTATACTTTTCAGGTGATCGCGCAACGAACGCAGTTGTTCCAGGACGCGACGCCCAAGAATTACGTGATTCTTCACAAGCTTCCCGAGGTGGACTTCGGTTCCCGCGATAAGGAAATCAGCGACGCGGTTCTGCCTTTGTGGTTTTCATTCGACACCAGCGCCGCGCTGCTGCACCGCAGCGATCCCCTGGAGACCGTGACAGCGCCCGATGGAACGGTGGCGACCGAGAACGCTTACTCCACGCAGGCCTTCATGCCGCGCATCGACGTCGCCCCGCGCGTTATGACGGATCTGCATTGGGATGGCTTCTCCGTGGTGCCGAGCTTCACGTTCCACGAGAGCTATTTCGGGCAGAGCTTCGCCAACGGCGCCGAATCGGGGAGCGGCATCATCCCGAACGCCATCACCAACGAAGCCATTAATCGCCGGGCGGAAGAAGCCAATATAGATCTGATATTCCCATCGATCGAGCGAGTTTATAACAAGAAGACATTTCTGGGCGACAAATTGAAGCATGTGATCGAGACCCGCGCCAATTATAAGTACGTCACGGGAGTGAATGACTTCAACCGGCTCATCCGGTTCGATACGACTGAGCTGCTGACCGATACAAACCAGGCTGAGTTTACGGTAACCAACCGGCTCTACGCCAAGAAAGGCGACGTCATTAACGAAGTGTTCAGCTGGGAAGTATCGCAGGAGCGCTACTTTGACCCCACGTTCGGAGGAGCGATTCTCACCGGGGAGCGTAACGTCACATTGGAATCGATTGAGTTGACGGCTTATGCGTTTCTTGACCGGCCTCGGAATTACTCGCCGATTGATTCGTGGCTGCGTATTACTCCGCGCCCTGGTATTTCCTTTGACTGGCGGGCGGATTACGATCCGCTTCGCGGCGGAGTCATCGATTCGGGCTTCACGGCGGACTTTCACTACAGGCACTACAACCTTTCCGCGGGGAATAACGACGTCCGCGCGGTGTATCTGTACTCGGCCAGCGGCGTGGCGCAGTCGCAGAATCAGAGTTATCTTTCGCCGCCGGCCAATCAGCTCCGGTTTTATGGCGGGTTCGGAGATACAAACCGGCGCGGTTGGAATGCGGGTGTGATAGGAGTCTACGATTTGCGATTGGGTTTACTGCAGGCGGCGATTTTCCAGGCCACTTACAACACGGACTGCTGCGGTTTCACCATGCAATATCGCCGGTATAACTTCGATATTGTGAGTGCGACCGGGACGACGGTGCGCGACGATACGCAGTACCGGATCGCGTTTACGATTGCGAACGTTGGTCAGTTTGGGAATATGCGGAAGCAGGAGCGGTTGTTCTGAGAGAAGCGTTCTGGGTGGAGCGTCTCCCGATCCGCTTGCAGTGTTATGCTGATTGACGCCCCGAAGAGGGGCGGAAATTTCATCACAAGAGAATGCAAGGAGAGCGGGCATGGGGTTTTTGGAAGACGCAGAGAAAATCGCGGGAGCTGTGGCGGCAGTGGAGGGCATGAAAAAGCTGGATCCGAATGCATCGATGGTGACGGAAGCCGCTGCCGCGATTACTGGATTTGAAGGCGCCGGCGCTATTGCCGACCATTTCGAAAAGAAAGAAGACGGCAGCGAACAACCAAGCTAAATTTTCCGGCGATCACGAGGCCCATCTTCGCCAGGTGGGCCTTTGTTGTAATGTAAAGCTCATGCGAATCGCAACTCTTTTATTGGTCGCTGGCGCAGCCATGAATTTAGGCGCCGCCGACGACAATCAGGGCTGGAAGCAGCTCTTCGATGGCAAGGACCTGACGGGTTGGAAACACGTCGGCCCAGGATCGGATTCAGTGGTCGATGGACTCATCAAGACCAGCGGAGGGATGGGCCTGCTCTATTGGACGGGCGGACCGATCGGCCATTGCAAGCTGCGCGTGGTTTACAAAATGCGCGATCGAAACGACAACTCAGGAGTTTTTATCCGCATCCCCATAGAGCCGCGCGAGGAATGGATGCCCGTCAATTATGGCTTCGAGGTGCAGATTGACAACCATCCGGAAGAAGGCAAGGAACCGGAGGATGAATATCACGCGACGGGTACTCTTTATTCGTTGACGAAGCCGCTGGCCAGATCGGGCAAGCCGGGGCCGGAATGGAACACGATGGAGATCACCATCGATGGGCCGCATACCGTGGTGTTCGTAAACGGAATAAAGGTGACGGATTACCACGAAGGCGACGCGGTGCCCGCAATGAAGTTCACCTTCGAGCCGCAGCGTGGTCCGCGGCCCGACAAGGGATGGTTCGGACTACAGAACCACAGCAACAATGACATCGTGTTTTTCAAGGAAGTGGCGATGAAGCCACTTCCCTGAAATCACGGAACCAGATTAGGTTCTGCGCCCGGCCGCTGCGGGTTTCGAAATCTGCACCGGTTCGGGCACCGGCATTCCGTTGACGGGTTCGGACTTGATCAGTCCAAGAACCTTGCGCAGTTCCGTATCCACGGCCATCCGGATATCGGCGTTGTCTTTGAGGAATTGCCGTGCGTTCTCGCGGCCCTGCCCGATGCGTTCGCCCTTATAGCTGAACCATGACCCCGATTTCTCGATGGCGTTGTGAAGCACTCCCAGATCGATCAGGTCCCCTTCGCGCGATACTCCTTCGCCGTAGATGATGTCGAACTCCGCTTCGCGGAAAGGTGACGCCAGCTTATTCTTCACCACCTTCACCTTGGTCCGGTTGCCGACAATTGCGTCGCCATCTTTGATGGCGGCGATGCGCCGGATATCGAGGCGCACGGAAGAGTAGAACTTCAGCGCGCGGCCGCCCGTAGTGGTTTCGGGACTGCCGAACATCACGCCGATTTTGTCGCGAATCTGATTGATGAAGATCAGACAGGTGTTCGACTTGGACACAATCCCGGTGAGTTTGCGGAGCGCCTGCGACATCAGCCGCGCCTGCAAGCCCATGTGGCTATCGCCCATTTCGCCGTCGAGTTCGGCCTTCGGCACCAAAGCCGCCACCGAATCGACCACAAGCACATCGATGGACCCGGAGGTGACCAGAGCGGCTGTGATTTCGAGAGCTTGTTCGCCGTAATCCGGCTGCGAGACCAGGAGGTTATCCACATCGACGCCCAGTTTGCGCGCATAGGCCGGATCGAGCGCATGTTCCACGTCGATGAACGCCGCCATGCCGCCCACTTTTTGCGCCTCCGCGACTACCTGGAGCGCAATGGTGGTTTTGCCGGAAGATTCCGGACCGAAGATCTCGCAGATGCGTCCGCGCGGAAAGCCGCCCATCCCGAGCGCCGCGTCGAGCCCGATCGACCCGGTTGAAATCACGGAAACCGGTACCACGTCTTTTCCGCCAAGGCGCAGGATCGAGCCTTTACCAAATTGCTTTTCTATCTGCCCGAGCGTTTGTTCCAATGCGCGCGAGCGTTCACGTTCGTCCATGTTTCGTTTCTCCTCGAGAAGGTTCCGGTACTCCTCAACGACCAAAAATCAAAAGGGAGGTAATATGTTTTCCAGTGTAGCAGGGTACCATGAAGAAATGGCGAAAGTCCAAGACTTATTTGAAGTGACATGTCCGTGCTGCGACGCGGTGCTGAAGATCGATCCGGCGACGCGCGCCGTGATCGCCCACAAGCAGCCGGAAAAGCCGCCGGTGATTGAGGATCTGGCGGCGGCTGTGCAGCGGTTGAAGGGCGATGCCGGCCGCCGCGAAGAGGCATTCCAGAAAAGCTTCGCCGACCACCAGAAGCACGGCAAGGTACTGGAGAGCAAGTTCGACGAACTGCTCCGCCAAGCCAAGGAAAGTCCCGATCAGGGCCCACCGAAGCGCGCTTTTGATTTAGACTAGATGGAATCTGAGTTGCAATTCAATTGCAGGATGGTTCCAATTCAAACACCGTTCCCCCCCTATCAGCAGCCGCCGCCGGAACCTCATTCAGATCATCAGGACGGAAGACAGCACACGCTGACAGGCGCGTTTCGCATTCACCGCCGGTTCCACTCCGGTTTTCTGGCGGACGATCGCGACGTGCTGGTGTATCTGCCGCCGGGCTATGACCAGGAGAGACAGCGCCATTATCCCGTTCTCTATTTGAACGACGGGCAGAATCTTTTTGACGGTGCGACATCTTTTGTTCCCGGGCAGGAATGGCATGTGGACGAGACCGCGGAGGACATGATCTCGCGCGGCGTCATCCAGCCAATCATCATCGTGGGGATCTATAACACCGGCATGGCGCGCATGGATGAATACACGCCCACGGCGGACCGGCGCGTAGGGCGTGGGGGTAAGGCCGATCTTTACGCGCGGATGCTGGTGGAAGAATTGAAACCCTTCATCGACAGCCACTACCGAACGCGGAACGATGCCGCGCATACCGCTCTGGGCGGATCCTCCTTAGGCGGATTGCTGGCGCTATTCGTGGGGTTGATGCGGCCCGATGTTTTTGGAAAGCTCGCGGTGATGTCGCCTTCGGTGTGGTGGGATCGCCGGATAATTTTGAAGGATGTTCGACGCTTGCGGCAGAAGCCCGCGGTGAGGGTGTGGCTGGATATTGGAACGGCGGAAGGAAACCGGCCGGCAAGAATTCTTGCGGATGTCCGCACCTTGCGGGATGTAATGCTGCGTAAGGGTTGGCGGCAGGGTGAGGATCTTTGCTACGTGGAAGACGATGGCGCGGGGCATAATGAGGGCGCCTGGGGCGCGCGCGTTGGCGGCATGTTGATGTTCTTGTTCCCGAACGGATAACGGGCTGCAAGCGCTGATACGTCAGAAAGATCATTCGCGAACTGCTCGGCGGCTACAACCAAACCATTTAGCGCATCCACCAACAGAACCAGCCTCGATGAAGTGAAGTTCACGTCCAAGGCGTTAGCTGTCCAATGTTCCAAGAGGTCTGATGTTGATTGCCCGCATTGACTGAAGCGCTTGCAGGATGACATCCTCGGCATCCTTGAATGCGCCGCTCCGCAGGCGCTGCTCGATGAGCGCCTCGATCTCCGGTTTCGTAATCTGAATGGTCACTAAGACCGACCCCTCTCTAATTATGGACCAGATGGGTTGCCCTATTCCTCCGCTAATGATTCCATCGGAGAAATCCGCGCCGCGCGCTGGGATGGGACGAGGCACGCCGCTAATGAGACAAAGCACATGACTCCGGCAGCCCCCGCGAGGATTGATAAGTCAAGCGCCGGCACATGGTAGAGAACCGTGCCCATCGCTCGTCCCGCAGCCCAAGCCCCCGCGAACCCCAGCAACATCCCACACGCGAGCAGCCGGAAAGCGAGAGAAAGGAACTGACTTCGAATCTGGGCCGGCTGAGCGCCCAGTGCCATGCGCAAACCGATCTCGCGACGGCGCTGCGCGACGGCGTAGCTCAATACGCCATAGGTTCCAATGGCCGTAAGCAGCAGCGCAATCGCGGAGAAGAGTCCGGCCAGCAGCGCGGGGGAGCGGCGGGTGGTCAGGCTGTCGGAAATGCGCGCCTCCATCGACTGAATGTCGTTTACCGGCAGGTCAGGGTCGATCTGACGAACTATCCTCTGGAGGGCCGATTCGAGGGATTGCGGCGGAAAGGCTGTCCGGACAGCGACAAAGACATCGTTATCAGTGCGAAAGGCGTAGGGATAATAAACCGCGCCTTGCGCTGTATCATCTGTGAGGCCAGCCTGCTTCACGTTGCCAACCACGCCGACAATCGCGAACGCCTCCGCATCGCTACCCTCGTTGGACCCAAGGAACAAGTGTTTGCCCAGGGCGTTGCCATCCGGAAAATAGTAGCGGGCGAAATCCTCGTCCACCGCGCAGACGCGCTCCGCGCTTCGTGAATCGGCCGCCGTGAGGAATCGGCCTTCTCGCAACGTGAATCCCAGGGCGGTGAAGTAATCGCCTCCGACCCAATAGGAGTAGAGGGCGCGTGGGGATTCACCTGGCCTGGCCAAGCGGCCCTTCACCTTTACCGCGCTCTTGCCACTCTTCCCGCTAAGCGGAACATTGCTGGCAACGCCGGCGGCGACAACGCCCGGTTGAGCGTCGATCCGCCGGATCAATTTCTCCGTGAACGCCAGGCGCGCCGCTTCATCCGGATAGTTTTTGAAGGGCAACGAGATTTGTCCGGTCAGGATGTGGTCGGGGCGAAATCCAGGCGAGACAGCCATCGCCCGTTTGAGACTGAGCCCGAGCAGGCCTGCCCCGGACAGAAGTATGAAGGCCAGCGCGATCTGAGCGACGATGAAGCTGTGTCGCAGTCGTTGAGCGGCGTGGCTTCCTGTGCCCCCGCGGGCAATGGATTGAAGCGCGTTTGCCAGATGGCCTCTGATGTTGAACCATGCGATCGGAGCGGCGAGCACGATCCCCAACGCCGCCGAAGCGGCAATCGCAACCATTGCCATCCGCGCATTGAAGGTAATGCCGCTTGCGAGAGGCAGGCTATCTGTACCCAAAATGCTCAGAAGGCGGATTCCGCCGGCCGCCACCACGACACCCAGTAATCCCCCAGCCAAGGTGAGTAACATCGTTTCAACCAGGGTTTCGCTGATCACATGGCCGCGGCTCGCGCCGAGAGCCTGCCTGACAGCCAGTTCCTTGACGCGACTGCCCGCGCGGATCAGAAGCAGATTCACGAGATTGACTGCGCCGATCAAAAGAAGCGCCAGCACGCCAGCTTGCAGTAGCAGTAGCGTGGGGCGCACGGCGGCCACATGGTCGGCGTGAAGGGGAACCACCATTGTTCGAAAGCCCGCGTCGGCCATCATGCGGGCCTCTGGATCGTCAACTTCCAGCACGGCATTCTGCGCGTCGATCTGGGATTGCGCTTGCGCGAGGGTTGCGCCGGGTCTGAGCCGCGCGATCATCTGCGTTACATTCCCGCCCGAGTGGCGTTGCAACGGGATGCGATCCTGGGGGTGCGACGCCAGGGGGAAGTAGATGCGCGCCTCGGACGAGAGGAAACGGAAGGCGGGCGGTAAGACTCCGATCACCGTTACGGGAAGGCCGTCGACGCGAATCTGCTTCCCGATCACGTGCGGGTCGGCGCTGTACTGCTGACGCCAACAGGCATCGGTAAGCAGGGCCACGCTATTCGTCTCATAGGTGGTTTCCGCCTCTGTGAAGGTGCGGCCCATCGCCGGACCCACGCCCAGGGTGGAGAAAAACTCAGGAGATACGCGCGTAATCTGTTCGCGTTCCGTGAACCCGGGCTCACCAAGGGTCGCCGTCCCGTAACGATAGATGGAGAGCGAACCGAAAGCGGGGATCTGACCACGGCGTTCATAGTAATTGGTGATGGAGGAGCCATCGCGCTCGACGCCGGCCTTCGGGTAAGTGTTAAACAGCGTAACGAGGCGGTTAGCGCGTGGAAAGGGCAGCGGGCGAAGCAAAATTGAGTCGATGACGGCAAATACGGCCAGGTTCGCGCCAAGACAGACGGCAGTCGTCAGCAGAGCGGTGACCGTGAATCCCGGTGTTTTCCGCAGCAACCGGGCGGCATAGCGCAGTTCCCTCGAAAGCTCGTCGAGGAACTGCAATCCGCGCGCCTCGCGGCACTCGCCTTTTACGGTATTGACGCCCCCGAATTCGATACGCGCGCGGCGTGACGCTTCTTCCGGGGAAACGCCTGAGCGCACCAGATCCTCCGCGTACCGCTCAATGTGGAAGCGCAGTTCCTGGGCCATGTTGTATTCAAAATCCCGGCGGCGTCTCATGCTCAGAGTTCCTCCGGCGTCGTATTCAACGCGGCGGCAATCGCACAAGCCAGCCGGTTCCATCCGGCGGTCTCTTCCCGAAGGCGGCGTCGCCCCGCGGCCGTTAAGGTGTAGTATTTGGCCCGGCGGTTGTTCTCGCTTTGCGCCCATTCCGCCGTGATCAAATCGTGATGCTCCAATCGGTAAAGGGCGGGGTAAAGCGACCCCTGTGGAATCTCCAGCGCCTCGCCTGAAATCTGGCGGATGCGCAGTAAGACTCCGTACCCGTGAAGCGGCTTCAGGGACACGGCTTTCAGGATCAGCATGTCCAGAGTGCCCGGGAGCAGGTCTACGGTCTTGCCCAAGTTACGATGGCCTCCTAGCCTAACTAGGAGTATATCCTGCGCTCTCCTAGTTTGACAAGGGGAGTAACGGGATTTGTAATGGAGATAATCGAATCAAGTGAAAATCCATTTGCTTTCCACGGGCGGCACCATTGAGAAAATCTATTCGGAACAGTCTGGCCAGGTGCAGAATCTGGAGACCAAGATCGACCGCTATTTGAGTCAGCTGCGTCTTCCGGATTCGCATATCTCAGTACGCCATCTGATGAACAAGGACAGTCTGGAGATGACGGACGGCGACCGGAGGCAGGTGTTGCAAGCGGTGGAATCGGCGCTGCAAGATCCGGGTCCAATCGTCATCACGCATGGCACGGATACGCTGGTCGACACAGGGATTTATCTGAAGGTGCATTTGCAGGATCTACGCGTGCCTATTGTTTTCACCGGGGCCATGACGCCGCTTGGTTTTGAACGGTCGGATGGATTGCAGAATCTTACGGAGAGTTTGCTGGCGGCGAGGATTCTTCCCGCGGGAATCTGGCTGGTGATCCACAACCAGGTTTTCCCAATTGATCAGGTGCGGAAGAATCGGGAACTGGCGCAGTTTGAGGCGAAATAGCCGGCGTGAGGCAGCATCACGGCCCGCGGCGTTCGATCTCCCCCAAAGCCGTCGCTGCAACCTCGCGGACCGGTCGATGTTTCCCATCCACCTCGTAATTCCACTTGCGCATCATCCCGGTGGTGATTTTTCCACTCAGCTTTGCGAGTGCTGTTTCGAGCCCCGGAAACTCGGCCAAGGCCTGTTCCCGGACAATAATCGCCACTTCATACGGCGGGAAATAGCGCTTGTCATCCTTCAGCACCTCGACCGGTAGAACGCTCAGTGCGCCGTCGGTGGAATTGCCGGCCACCATATCCACGTCATTCTGCGCCAGCGCCCTGTAGAGCAGACCAAGATCCATCGTTTTCACCGCGCCATCGACGCGCAAGCCATACGTCTTAACTAAACCCGGGAGCCCGTCGGGGCGCTGCTCGAATTCGTAGCCCGCGCCCATGCGCCATCCCGCTTGATCAGCTCCGGCGTCGCTGAGAGTGCGAACATTGCGGGATTGCGCGTCCGCCCGCCTTATTGCCATGGCAAACGTGTTCTCGAACCCCAGCGGGTCCATCCAGCGGATGTGCCATGGTGCATAGCCCTTCCGAACGCGAGCCAGAGCCTCGGCCGGATCTTTTACCACCGGCTGCTTCAGAACCGCTGTGAGCGCCGTGCCGGTATATTCCGGATAGAGGTCGATCGATCCGCTCACCATCGCCCGGTGCGCCAGAAATGTTCCGCCCAAATCCAGCTTGCGCCGCACGTCGGTGTGCAGTTCGCGCTCAATCTGCTGAGCGATGATTTCGCCCAGAATAAGTTGTTCGGTGAAGTTTTTCGAGCCGACCGTGATGCGCGGCTTCCCCGAACAACCGAGCATCAAGAGGCACAAAAGGGCCAGCGGCGCTTTCATGCGACTCGTCGCTCCACCCATCCAAGTAACTCATCCGCCAGCAGCGCCATCAGAGCAGCGGGAATTGCCCCAGCCAGAATCTGGACCGTGTCAAATTCGGCAATCCCGCGAAAGATGAAAACGCCCAGGCCGCCCGCGCCGATGGCGGCCGCAATGGTGGCTGTGCCGATGGTGGTCACGGTGGCGATGCGCACTCCGGCCAGAATCGCCTTCGCGCCCAGCGGCAATTCCACCTGCCACAGAATCTGCCCCGGCGTCATCCCCATGGCAACGGCCGATTCGCGAACCGCCGCGTCCACTCCCGTGATTCCCACCAGCGTGTTGCGCAGAATGGGTAGCAGCGCGTAGAGAGTGAGCGCGACTACCGCCGTTGCTTTGCCAACGCCCAGGAATGGAATGGGGATCAGAAACCCGAACAGCGCGAGGCTGGGGACGGTTTGGAGGATGTTGGCGAATCCTAATCCCCAGCGGCTGATGCGCGGTTTGCGAGAAAGCAGAATGGCCCCGGGAATCGCGATCGCCGCCGCAGCCAGCATCGCAATGAACACCATCTCCAGATGCTCCAGGGACAGTTCACCGAGGTCTTCCAGCATTCCGTGCGGAATCACTTGAGCACCTCCAGAAAACGGCGCGCCTCATCCCCCTCCGACTCCTGAAACTCCGCTGGTGACCCGAAGAATTCCAGTTCGCCGCGGTTTAGCAATCCAATCACCGTGCCGAGTTTCAATGCTTCCCGGACATCGTGCGTGACGAAGACCGAGGTGATGAGTTCGCGTTCCCGCAGGTCCAGAAGCTGCCGCTGCAGTTCCAGGCGCGTCACCGGATCGAGAGCTCCGAACGGTTCATCCAGCAGCATCAAACCGGGCCGCGCGGCCAGCGCGCGGGCTACCCCCACCCGCTGCCGCTGCCCGCCGGAGAGTTCACCCGGCCTGCGCCGGCCGAACTCCGCATGCGGCAGCCCAATTTGATCCAGAAGTTCGCGAACGCGCGCGCCTTGCTCCGGAGCCGCCCATTTCAAGAGCGAAGGCACCAAGCCTACATTCCGCTCCACCGTGAAGTGCGGGAAAAGACCCGACTCCTGAATCACATACCCCGTTTTGCGTCGCAGGTCGATCAGGTCCCATTCGGAAACGGGACGCCCTCCGACAAGAACCTGGCCGCTCGATGGCATGAGCAATCCGTTGATCAACCGGAGCGCCGTGGTTTTCCCGGAGCCGCTGCGTCCCAGCAGGATGAGAGTCTGTCCAGCCGGAACTTGAAAGGACAGATGATTCAGAATCGGCCGGCCTGAGGCCAGATAGCTTACGTCGCGAAATTCGACCGCTAACGGCTCACTCGGCAACGAGTAAACTTTCCGCAAAAGGCCATTCGTCATCCGTCCAGTGCATGCGCGGTTCAAAACCCGACGCGGCAGCCAGTTGCTTCACGCCATCCATAGTGAACTTTCTGCTGGATTCCGTCCAGATGGTTTCGCCGGCCCCAAAACGGAACCCCCGGTCGAGCGCCTCGATCCAAACCGTCTGGGGCCGTACACTCCGTAAGTGCATCTCGATGCGGCTCTCCTCCGAATCGAACCGTACGTCATGTTGAAACGCTCCCAGATCGAACTTGCCGCCCAGCTCCCGATTAATGTGGGCCAGCAGATTGCGGTTAAACGCCGCCGTGACCCCGGCCGGATCGTCATAAGCCAGAAGGAGCTGTTCGATGGGCTTCATCAGGTCTGTACCCAGCAAAAGTCCGTCTCCGAATTGTAGAGAGCCTCGCAATTCGATCAGGAGTTGTACCGCATCGGGTAGCGGGAAGTTACCGATTGTGCTGCCCAGAAACAGAATCAGAACCCGTTCGCCCGGCTGCCGATTCCGCAAGGCGACCCGTACACCGTCCAGATAAGTGGCGTTCTCGGTTTCGATTTCGACCGCGGGTATCCGGCCCAGCGTGGTCCGGCACATTTCAAGCGCGGCTGCCGAAACATCGATCGCTGTATAGCGTGCGGTTCCATGCCGGGTTGCCTCGGCCTCCAGCAGCCAGCGCGTCTTCGCGCCCGATCCGCTTCCGAGTTCGATGATGTGAAGCGGTTCAGGACGGAAGCGAACCATCTCCGCCGCGTGCCGCTGCAACAGGCGTGAATCGGCACGCGTGAGCCCATATTCCGGTAGAGCGGTGATGGCCTCGAAAAGAGCCGACCCCACCTCGTCATAGAAATATTGTGCGGAAAGCCATTTCTGCGGCTCACTGGTCAATCCGCGCAACACATCCTGGTTGAATTGGAGGGCGAACTGCTGGGCGAGCCGCCGGTCAAATCGGACTGCGAGTTGCTGTTTAGTCACTAGTTTTCCACCAGGCGAAAGGTCGCATAGAGATAGGGATACTCCGGACGAAACCAGTTTCTGAGCGATCGTCGCGTAAGTACCTTTGCGGTGCGCGGCGATGCTCCTTTCAAAACGAAGTGGCTGTCGTCGAAGAAGTCCGCCGAATAGCCGGGATAGTTCGGGCGCGGCTGAAATCCGGGAAACGGACCGAACGGTGTTTTGGTCCACTCCCAGCCGTTTCCAACTAACTGCGCCACGCCGAACGCGCTGCGGCCGCCGCTATCCTCGGTAACCGCAGTAGGGTCCCAGTGCCGGAAATCAAAATTACCGCGTACTCCGGGTTCGTCGCCCCACGGATATTCCCGTTCGCCTTCGCCGGTTGTTCCATATGCGGCGCGATGAAATTGCGCCTCCGTCATCACGTCCGCGCCGCGCCACTTGGCGTACTCAGTTGCTTCCGTCTGGGTCGCGTAAACCGGCGCGTTGAGCGGCAAAGGTAGTGATTCGAACATGCCGCGGTAGAACCACCGATCGCCTTCACGCGTCCAGAAGAAAGGAGGCGGATGGCCTTGATTCACAAATTCCAGATACTCGGCATTGGTGACTTTGTGCTCCGCCACGGAGAACTCAGGCACGTTCACTGAAAATTCATTAAACTCATTGTCCCAACCGAATTGCGTGCCGGGCCTCCGGCCCATCGTGGCCTTCCCGGCTGGAATGGTCAGAAATCGACTTTCCGGAGGCGGGCCGGACGACTCCCGTGCTACCGCCGGCTTTCGCTTCATCTCGAACGGCAGATTATGCAGCTGATAGGCCAGCGTCTCCGCGTGCATCCAGCGGTGCTCGATTGCAGTTTGCTGGATCTCCGGCGGAACTTCGCTCCAGATTTCGTCTAGGCGCTCGCGGACTTGGGCGACGTAGCCATAAGCCTGCTCCACTGAGGGCCAGTCGGATGGCTGATCGGCTGGCAACTGACCGGGCTCGGGATCGATTCCGCGCGCAAAAAGCTGGTCCAGACTCTTTTCGATGTGCGGTTCACCCAAGGCCAGGCGCCCGGCCTGGTTCCAGTCGAAGGCTTCGAGGTGTCCCAAATAGAAAATCAAGCGGTGCCGCTGGGGCAAGGGCCGAATCATGAGGTCGCCATCCGTCAAAAGCCCGAATAAACGGTCCGTTTCCGCTCGCGATTCGGCCAGGCCGTCAGATTCCGAAAGTCTCTCTTTCATCGGTCTCACCTTTCGTATCACCCTGCTATTGATGAAAGCTTAACGCCTCGGGATGTACGGGCCACCGTCAAAAGTTTGTGATAAAGAGAGGTTCGGTACGCTACACCCCTTGCATCCGGCCCGATGGTCAGCTATGTTTGTCAACAACGGTCGGCTGGGGAAGCCAAAAATGGAGCACCGTGGCGGTTCGCAACTTGGGCAGATTCGACTCGCACGGCCTCTTGCGACATTTCTCGTCGTGGGCGCGAGCGCTTTTTGCTGCGCCTCGATCTGTCGGGCGCAGGACCTGATTCAGGGCGCGGGGCCAAACGGGCGCGTCATCGTTCTCGGCGGCGATAACGCGATTCTGGAGACGAAGGAACCGCGCAAGGATATCCCCTGCACCGTTACCCCTGGGAAGCCGGTACTCGGTTTCGATCTGAAATTCCACGCGACCTACGACGTCTCGGTACCCATGCATGAGCTCAACGGCGGAGAAGATTTGCTGACCATGATCTTCCGGGTGACGCCGGCGGACCGAACCGATTCACCTGTGTACTTCTCCCAGAAGATTGACGTGCCAAAGCTCGATGAAAAGGTCGGTGGCGACGCTTATCTGCAAGGCTCGTTCGTGCTGGGCCCTGGGAATTACCAGGTAGATTGGCTGATGCGCGACCGCTCCGAGCGCGTCTGTAGTTCCTATTGGTCCTACACCGCCGCCCTCCTGCCCAAGGAACACGATATTAAACTGTCGATCGAGCCGGATCGCGTGGAGGCCATGGATCCCGAGCCCTTTCGCCAGGAGCCGCCGATCTCCCGGGAGAAAAACAACGGGCTGAACGTAAAGGTTCTGGTCAATTTTGCGCCTCAGCGCTTCCTGGCCGCCGCGATGCAGCCGGTGGACACCGAGGCGCTGGTTTCCATCCTGCGCAACATTTCTCGCGAGCCGAAGATCGGAAAGTTCTCGGTGGTCGCCTTCAATATGCAGGAGCAGCGCGTCGTTTACCGCCAGGACGCCGCCGATCAGATCGATTTCCCGGCCATCGGCGACAGCCTGAATTCAGTGAAATTGGGAACCGTCCGGGTTGGCCAACTGAACCAGAAGCACTCCGACACGGAGTTTTTGACCCAACTGATCACCAATGAAATGGCGCACGACCACCCCGATGCGGTGATTTTCGCGGGCCCTAAGGTCATGATGGAGCAAGGGGTTCCGACCGAATCGGTTCGAGCGCTGAGCGGGGACCTGAGCTATCCCGTTTTTTACATGAACTATAACTTGAATCCCGTGCAGAGTCCATGGCGCGATGCGATTGGGGATGTGGTGAAGCGGCTGCGCGGATTCGAGTACACGATCTCTCGCCCCCAGGATCTTTGGAATGCATGGTCCGAGATCATGTCGCGTATTGTAAAATTAAAGGTGGCGCGGGTGGCGACGATGCCGTCAGCTACGCGCTGACACTGGCATGCGAGCTTCCACTACCGTTATTCGCGCAATCCTGCTGGCTTCCGTTGCACTGACCCAGCAAACTTTTGGCCAGCAGTTTAAGAACCCGGACAACCTCGGCCCGGATGTCCCGACACCGCAATCCGTTGTGGATGAAATGTTGAAGGTGGCGCGCGTGAAGCCGGGGGAAACGGTCTACGACCTCGGTTGCGGCGATGGCCGCATCCTGATCACCGCGGCGCAGAAGTACGACGCCAAAGGGGTGGGTGTCGAGATGTCGCGTGACATCTACGAGAAGACCGCCGCGCGAGTAAAGGCTATGGGTCTCGATGGCAAGATCCAGGTGATCCACGGCAACGCGCTGCACACGGATCTGACCCCCGCCGACGTGGTCACGCTTTACTTCCTCACCAGTTCCAACGAACGGTTGAAGCCTTTGCTGGCTAAACTGCACCCGGGAGCGCGGGTGGTTTCACACGACTACGCCATTCGCGGCTGGACTCCCGCCCAGGTTTTCAAGGTCACCAGCATGGGCGTGGTGCATGTTGTGTATTTGTACGAAGTGAAGCCGCACTCGTGATGGGGTGGGTCTGATTTATTGGAGCCGGCGACAGGAATTGAACCTGCGACCCTCTGATTACAAATCAGATGCTCTACCAACTGAGCTACACCGGCTTCGTGCGCACAACACCCCAATTTTAGCAGGCACGCGGCGAGTTTGTGAATCCTTCCAACGAGTGTGATCTATTGGAATGCGGTGGTCTTTTTCCCAATGGATATGAGAATCCTCTTACAACGGACCCTGCGCGCGATCGCAGGGTTTTCGATTTGCGTGGCCCTTGCCGCACAACCCGCACCTCCCAAGTACGATCCCGTCTCGGTCGCCCGCGGCCAACAGGCCTTCGTTGCCAGTTGCGGCTTCTGCCACGGCTCTCGCGCGAAGGGTGGTGAGAAGGGGCCGGACCTGCTACGCTCCGTCGTCGTGCTTGACGACGAGAATGGCAAAGGAATTGGGCGCGTGATTTTAAAGGGACGTCCCGAGAAAGGCATGCCCAAATTCGCTATGACGGAAGACCAGATCGTTGATATCGCCAACTTTCTTCACCAATCGATCTACTCCGCCGCGGACCGCGATAGCTACCAGACACTCAACATCGTCACGGGCGATGCCAGTGCGGGAAAAGCATACTTCAACGGGGCCGGGAATTGTGGCTCGTGCCATTCGGTAACCGGCGACTTGAAGGGTATCGGGGCGAAGTATGAACCGGTTACCTTGCAGGACCGTCTGTTGATGCCGCTCGACTTTGGTCCATCCGCCTCGACTAAAGCGGTCGTCACTGTAACGGTGACAACCCCGTCCGGCGAAGCTGTCAGCGGCCCCTTACTATGGATCGACGACTTCACGGTGGCCCTGCGCAACAGCCAAGGAACCTACGTATCGTTCGCGCGCAAAAGTGATGTGATCCCGCAAGTCGAAGTACACAATCCTTTCAAGCCGCACTCCGATATGATCCTACACTTCTCGGACGCGGAAATCCATAACCTCACGGCGTACCTGGTGACCCTGAAATGATGACCAAGCAGCTACTCCTATT
Organism: Bryobacterales bacterium; assembly: GCA_003136675.1. Taxonomy (GTDB): domain Bacteria; phylum Acidobacteriota; class Terriglobia; order Bryobacterales; family Bryobacteraceae; genus Bog-113. The sequence goes on along the minus strand of PLFE01000141.1, from coordinate 45,544 downwards.
TGCCCTCTTACCCATTGCCCTCGGCGCCCAAATTCTTGACCCTGTCGTGCTCACTAAGCCGGCAACCGACGCTTGGCCCACTTACAACGGCGACTATTCCGGCCGGCGATTCAGCACCCTCAACCAAATCGACCAATCAAACGTGATGCACCTGACGCTGGGCTGGGTATTTCGCGTAAGGGCCGGAGCCGTTCCAGGCGCGATTGTAGGGGGAGAGGGACCAGCGCCCGTGGAAGGCGGTCCGCCTAACCCCGATCTTTCCACCATCAAAGCCACGCCCCTGATGGTGAATGGCATCCTCTACTTCGCTACGCCCGATAACGCGTGGGCTGTGGACGCCAGGTCGGGCCACGAGTTATGGCATTACTTTTGGAAAACAAAGGGCGGGATTCATATTGGCAATCGCGGCGTGGGCATGTACGGCAATTGGTTGTTTTTTGAAACGCCCGACGACTACCTTGTCTCTCTCGACGCGCGCACTGGCAAGGAGCGCTGGCATGTTGAAATCGCCGATGTGAAACAGGAGTATTTCTCAACACCCGCGCCCATCGTTGTCGGCAACCACGTGCTCGTGGGAACCGGAGGCGATTCGCTGGATGTTCCTGGGTTCCTGGAGTCCCATGATCCGGAAACCGGCGCTATCCAATGGAAGTGGTGGAGCGAGCCCCTGAAGAAAGGCGACCCCGGTTCGGAAACGTGGCCCGACGAATATTCCATGCGGCACGGCGGCGGCATGACCTGGATCCCAGGCACTTACGACCCGGAGTTACATCTCTACTATCTGGGCACCGGCAATCCGAATCCCGTTCTTACGGGGCGCGGTCGCGAAGGCGCCGACCTTTACACGTGTTCCATCGTCGCACTGAATGTCGATACGGGCAAGCTGGCCTGGTATTTCCAGCCTTCGCCCCACGATACGCATGATTGGGATGCCGCTCAGACCACGGTTTTGATTGATGGGCTCTTCGAAGGAAAGCCGCGTAAAATGCTGGCGCAAGCGAATCGAAACGGCTACTTCTTCCTGCTTGATCGCACCAATGGAAAGAACCTGTTAACGGCTCCTATGGTGGATACCATCAACTGGTCGAAAGGTATCGACGCGAATGGCCAGCCGATTCCCAACCCTGACAAAGAAGCCACTATCTCGGGCGTTCTTGTTTCCCCTCCAAGCGATGGCGTAACGAACTGGCCGCCGCCCAGTTTTGACCCGGACACGGGTTTGTTTTACGTAGGGGTCAAGGAGTCATTCAGTGAGTATTATTTGACAGATACCGACCCTCACCCAGAGGGTTATGCGGCTGCTGAGAAATACATTACTTCCTACGGAGGCAGCCTCCTCGCAATTGACTATCAGACCGGGAAAACCCGTTGGAAGCACAGCTATATCTTCGGCGGCGGACCCATAGGGATCTTGACCACGGCGGGAAAGTTACTGTTCGCTGGAGACGGATTAGGACACCTGCTGGCTTTCGACCCGTCCAATGGATCGATACTTTGGCATGCGGGCCTCTCCGATGATGTGAGTAACGGCCCCGAGACATACATGCTGGATGGCCACCAATATCTGGTGGTTGGCGCGGGCGATTCGCTCTACGCATTCCTGCTTGAATAGTCCGCTCACGCGAGCGTCAGATAGAGCGCGGAAACGGATGCGGGCGGGAAAGTATGAACCACCCTGCCGTTGCTGACCGAGACGTTCGTAGGCGCGGGCTCCACGGCATGGGAGTGCTGAAAATCATTGTGGCTGTGAATATCGGGATTGGTTAAGATGGTTCCCGTTCCAGTTTGAACATCAGCGCCGCGCACCACGATTTCCGCCTCCATTTCCTGAGTGATATGTGGGTTCACAACTGTTAGCGTCATCTCCTTTCCTGCAAGCGAAGCGGAACCATTCAGCGCCCATAATGATGCCGCTTTTCCATTGCGATCGTAACTGATCGGCGTTGCGGAAAACTCTGTCCGCACTGCCTGCGCACCCATATGAGCGCTGTACATTTTGAAGACGTGATAAGTCGGCGTTAGCGTAAACTTGTCTTCGCTGGCGAGCATCAGCGAATGAAGGCAGTTGATCAATTGAGCAGCGTTCGCCATCGCGATCTTATCGGCATGACGTTGGAAGATATCTAAAGTAAGTCCCGTCAGAAGAGCATCCCTCAGCGTTGACTGCTGCGAAAGCGTGTACTTCGGGCCGATTTCCGTCCCTGGAGCGTACCAGGCACCCCACTCATCCACAACCAGTTTGACGTGATGCGTTGTGTCTGACTCCGCCAGCGCCAGCCAGTGGTCTCGAACAATCGTTTCCATGTAACTGCCTTGCGCCAGCAGTTCGTACCATTCCATCTCTCCGAAGTTGAGCGCGTCGCCTTTGCCGCGATCCCAATCCGTGGTCTTCCCGCCACTTACGTTCCAGGTGTAGTCATGCACGGACAAGCCAAAAATAGACCCAACCTGGTGCTTCTCCGCCATCGAGCGCATCAACCGGCGGGTCCAATCCACCTCGTGTTCATTCGGTCCCGATGCGATCAGTGAAAGCGGATGCCCGTAGGTGGGAACCCAGGCGGTGAACCTTCGGAATTCCGAAGCATAGTCTTCAGGCGTGAAGTTCCCGCCGCAGCCCCAGGATTCATTCCCCACCCCCCAGTAACGCACATCGTAGGGTTCGGGATGACCGGCTGCGGCCCGGCGAGCAGCGCCCGTGGTGCTGCCGGCGGCAGAGTTGCAGTACTCGATCCATTCGTTGAAGTCGCGTCCTGGCAAGGTTCTCAGGTTTGCGGCAAGATACGGTTTGGCGCCCGTTAGTTCGCAGAAGCGCATGAACTCGCCTGTCCCGAAGGAGTTGGAATCAGTCCCGCCCCAGAAGTTGGTACGTGCCTTGCGGTTCTCCCCCACACCGTCATGCCAGTCGTAGCTATCCGCGAAGCATCCACCCGGCCATCTGATCACGGGCGCTTTAATTTCTCTCAGCGCATCGATCACAGCGGTTCGAATACCGCCCTGGTTTGGGATCTTCGAGCCTGGCCCCACCCAGATGCCGTCATAGATCACCCCGCCGAGGTGCTCGGTGAAGTGCCCATAGATCTCGGGAGCGATGGTGCCAATGGGCTCGCCCGTGATCACCTCGATATGCGCCGAGGCTTGCTTAAAGGAGGCCTGCTTCACGGAGGTTTGCGCGCGGAGCGCCGGCGCCGCCGCGCAAGCCGCCAATCCCCGGAGAACGTCTCTTCTTGACGGCCGGCCAAAAATTGTCTGGTGGTTCATACTCTTCCTTAACGGATCGTATCGCAGAGCGCGATAAACTCGGATGTCAAACTCGTGCGACGCTTCTCCTGGCTGCTATCCTGCGTGCTCATCGCGCTTCTACGTGCATTCGCGCAAGATGCGATCGCGATCCGCGTGGACGCCGCGTCGAAGATCGCGCCGGTCAAACCTGTGTGGAATTTCTTCGGGTACGACGAGCCTAACTATACATACATCGAGCACGGCCGCAAACTGATCGGCGAGATCGCGCTGTCAAGCGCTTCTCCGGCGCACTTCCGCACGCATAACCTGCTCACCAGCGGCGACGGCACGGCGGCGTTGAAGTGGGGCTCGACCAACGCTTACACGGAGGATGCGAACGGAAAGCCTGTTTACGATTGGACAATCGTTGACCGCATACTGAAGACGTATATCCAGGCGGGGGCGAAGCCTTTCGTCGAGATTGGCTTCATGCCAAAGGCACTCTCGACTCAGCCCGACCCTTATGTGCCGGTCTGGCGCCCGGGGGACAAATTCGACCGCTATTACGTCGGCTGGACTTATCCTCCCACGGACTATGCCAAGTGGGAAGAACTCATCTTTCAATGGGTCAAACACAGCCTGAAAGAGTACGGGCGGCAGGAAGTAGCAAGTTGGGATTGGGAAGTTTGGAATGAGCCCGATATAGGCTATTGGCACGGTACTCCCGAAGAATATGACAAGCTCTACGACTTCACCGCCGCGGCTGTGAAGCGAGCGCTACCGGCGGCGCGAGTCGGTGGGCCAGCGTCCACGGGTCCGGCGAACGCAAAAGCCGCTGCTTTCTTAAGGCAGTTCCTCGAGCATTGCGCATCGGGAAAGAACTACGTGACCGGGGGTACCGGCGCGCCGCTCGATTTCATCAGCTTTCACGCCAAGGGAAGTCCGCATTTGGCCGACGGCATTGTTCAAATGGGTTTAGAGCACGAGTTGAATGACGTGGAAACTGGATTTCAAATCGTTCGTTCCTTCCCCAGATTCCGCCACTTGCCCATTGTGCTGAGTGAAGCCGATCCGGAAGGTTGCGCGGCTTGTTCCGCTCGCGTCTACCCACAAAACGCATACAGGAACGGCACACTGTATCCGGCCTATACGGCCGCCGCTCTGAAGGCGACTCTCACACTAGCGGACCGTTATGGCGTCAATCTGGAGGGCTTCCTGACTTGGGCATTTGAATTTGAAGGTCAGCCTTATTTCGATGGCCTGCGAACGTTGGCGACTAATGGACTGGATAAGCCGGTGCTGAACGTGTTTCGCATGGCAGGCTGGCTTCGCGGGGATTATCTCAAGGCCGTCAGCATGGGCACGCCCAACGTGGATGCGCTAGCGACGCGCGCCGGGCGCGACCTCTCGGTATTAGTCTGGAACTACCAGAGTGACGACGTTCCCGGCCCCGCGGCGTTGGTTCAGCTAACCATCCATGGCTTGCCCGTGGAAGCGCGCCGCATTCTTGTCAGGCAATACCGCATTGATGATACACACAGCAACGCGTTTACCGAGTGGAGGCGATTAGGATCGCCGCAAACCCCGTCCGCGGATCAATATAAATCGCTGGAACAAGCCGGTCAATTACAACTCCTGGAATCCCCACACTTCGCGCCGGTGCAAAGTAGTACGTTGCAAGTCAAATTCTCGATCCCGCTTCAAGGTATATCGCTATTCGCGTTGAGCTGGTAACCACACCCGTGAAGATCTCACTGTTCATTACTTGCTATAACGATACTCTCTTCCCTGAGACTGGCAAGGCCGTTGTCCACGTACTGGAGCGCCTCGGGCATTCAGTCGAGTTCCGCGCCGAGCAAACGTGCTGTGGGCAGATGCATCTAAACACCGGCTACCGCAAGGAAGCTTTACCCCTGATGCAGCGGTTCCTTGAAGTATTCGATGACGCGGAAGTGATTTGTTCGCCGTCCTCTTCGTGCGTCGCCATGATTCGCGAGCACTATTCGATTCTCGCAGAGGAGACTGGCGATCCCACGCTGCGCGACAAGGTTCGGAACCTGCTTCCGCGAGTATTTGAGTTTACGGAACTATTGGTTGATCGACTCGGTGTCACCGACACAGGGGCGTTTTACCCGCACAAGGTGACTTACCACCCGTCCTGTCATTCCATGCGAACGCTCGGACTGGGCGACAAGCCCATCCGGTTGCTTAAGGAAGTTCGCGGCTTAAGATATATCGAGCTACCGGGCGCCGACGAGTGCTGCGGATTCGGCGGAACGTTTTCCATCAAGAATCCGGATGTTTCCGCCGCGATGCTCGCCGATAAAATGCAGGCGGTCGCGGCCACCGGCGCAGAGGTCTGCGCGGCATGCGATAACTCATGCCTCATGCACATCTACGGAGGCTTACACCGCCAGAGGCAGCCGGTCCGCGTGGCGCATCTTGCGGAAATCCTCGCGTCGGAGGAGCGGCGATGAGTGTCCGGGTGGGGGCTGCCGCGGAATCACCCAGCTTTCCCATGGCCGCAAAGGCGGCCATGGAGGATGTGCAGTTGCGACAGAATGTGAGGCACGCCACCGGCGTGATTCGGGCCAAACGCGCATTGCTCGTCGAGGAAAAGGCCGATTGGCAGCAGCTCCGTACCGCCGCTAGCCGGATCAAAGAACACACCATGCGGTATCTGGACCGCTATCTGGTCCAGTTCGAGCAGTCGTGCGTTCGCGCGGGCGGCAAAGTCCACTGGGCTGAGGACGCGGATGAGGCCAACCGGATCATCACCGGCATCATCCAATCTCACGGAGAGACCGAAGTCATCAAAGTCAAAACGATGACATCGGATGAAACGCAATTAAACACCGCGCTCGAAGCCGCCGGAATCACGCCTTACGAAACAGATCTCGCCGATCTGATCGTGCAACTCGGATCCGACCACCCGTCGCATATCGTTGTGCCGGCGCTGCATAAGAACCGGATGCAGATCCGCCAGATATTTCTCGACAAGATGCATCTCGAAACCTTGGGTCGTGAGCCGAAAGATCTCGCCGAAGCCGCGCGCCGTTATCTCCGCGAGAAGTTTCTCCGGGTGCGCGTGGGCATTAGTGGGGCGAACTTCGCGATTGCCGAGAATGGATCGGTCTGCATCGTTGAGTCCGAAGGGAATGCACGCATGTGCCTCACTTTACCGAAGGTTCTGATCAGCCTGATCGGGATCGAAAAAGTGATTCCGCGTTTCCGGGATCTTGAGGTCTTTCTGCAAATTCTGGCGCGCTCCGCGACGGGCGAACGCATGAGCCCTTACTCGTCCATCTGGTCTGGTGTTTCAGCAAACGATGGGCCCAGTGAGTTCCACGTCGTTCTGCTCGATAACGGAAGAACCAAGGTGCTGGCCGATGAAGCCGCCCGGCAAACGCTGCATTGTATCCGCTGCGGCGCGTGCCTCAATATCTGCCCGGTCTACCGTCAAACCGGAGGCCACGCGTATGGCTCAATCTACTCCGGTCCAATCGGCGCCATCCTCACGCCGCAGTTACAATCCATGCGGCACTCCGAAACTCTGCCTTTCGCTTCCTCGCTCTGTGGAGCGTGCTATGAGATCTGCCCGGTGAAGATTAATATCCCTGAGGTATTGGTCCACTTACGCGCGAAAGTAGTCGAGCAGGGAGATTCACCAATAGTAGAGCAGCTCGCGATGAGAGCCGCCGCTTTCGCTCTCGCGGGCCCCAGGCGACTTGCAGCGGCGCAAGGCTTCGCGAGGATTGCCCAGAAGCCGTTCCTCAGCGAAGGCGTGCTCAAGAACCTGCCGGGCATGCTCAGCGGATGGAGTTCCGTCCGCGATCTGATGACGGTTCCCGAGCAATCGTTTCGTGAATGGTGGAGGGATCGAAAGTGACTGCTTCCGCGCGTGACCGGATTCTCGCTTCCATCGGAGCATCCGGCAATCCCGAGCAGGAATACCAGGCCATCGAACGCGGTTACGAATCCGCAGGGACCGCGCAGAAGGGCCAGAAGCTCGACTTATTCATTGAGCGGCTGACTGATTACGGAGCTGGAGTCTACCGATGCACTCATCTGGAAATCGCGGCCACCATAGCGGAACGCCTACACGCGCGAAATGCTCAAAGCGTCGCCGTCCCTCACGATATTCCCGTCGACTGGCTCCCGCAGCCATTTGAATTCATCCGGGATCATGCTTCCCCCTACCCACAAATCGAATGCTGCGACGGGGTGATCACCGGTTGCGCCGTCGCTATTGCCGACACCGGCACCATCATCCTCGACGGCGGTTCTTCTCAAGGTCGCCGGGCCCTTACGCTGCTGCCCGACTATCACCTGTGCGTTGCCTTTGAAGACCAGATCGTCGAAACCGTTCCCGAAGCTATGCACCGGTTAGCCGAAGCGATGTCTCGCCCGCTTACGCTCATATCCGGGCCCTCAGCCACAGCCGATATAGAAATGACGAGGATACAGGGTGTCCACGGCCCTCGCTCCATGGAGGTTGTGTTGGTGTCTTTATGAGGGAGTCCTCATGAGGAACTAAGGCTTTCGGCTTCCGCCTTTGACGTGATCGTTACATTCAGATCCTGCAGGCGGCCATCGCGCAAGTCATAGATCCAGCCGTGAACAGCCAGTTCTTGTCCGCGATCCCACGCGCGTTCAATCAGTGGGGTGCGGCTGAGCGCGCCTACCTGCGCGATTACATTCAATTCACAAAGTTTGTCCCAACGCGCCTGATCGTCGGACCAACTCTCGAAATACTCCCGCTTCTGTTCGTAAAGCTCGCGCAGCGGCCGTAGCCATTCGCCTGCCGGACCGGAAAGTTCCTGTTTGTTCATCGCCGCGCGAACACCGCCGCAACCGTGATGGCCAACCACTAACACATGCCGGATTCTCAGGACATCGACGGCATATTGGAGCGCCGCCTGACAGCTCAAGTCCTGATGGGCGACAAGGTTTGCGACATTCCGGTGCACAAAAAGATCTCCGGGCATCAGTCCCGTGATCTGCTCGGCTGGGACGCGGCTATCCGAACAGCCGATCCAGAAGAAATGGGGTGTCTGCTCACCGGTAAGGCGCGTAAAGAAACCGGGCTCCTCGGCTTCCGTGCGGCGGGCCCATTCCGCATTCTTGTCGAATAAATCCCGAAGTAAACGCATTGTTCTAGTTTGCTACATCACGACCCAAAATACTGTCATAAACCAGGCGCGCCGCAGCGATGTCCTCCACTGCGATGCCGAGCGATTTATAAACCACGGGCGGTGGCGGAATCTGCCTCGCGCCATTCAGGAGTTCGCCGATCTCCGCGTAAACCTGGGCGCCGGACTGAATCAATTCGCCCGCCTCGCGAACGGCAGATTCGCGCGATTCCACAATCACGGGGCTTCGCATTACGTCGTCGTCCAGTTCCCGCCGATTCGGCCCGACTGAGCCCACGGCGATCACCGTCGCGCACGCTTTCAACCAGGCGCCTCGCAGAATGGGTTCCGAAGCGCTGGTCAAGGTAACAACTACATCCGCGTTGCAGACGGCCGCTTCCGCGGATTCAAAGGACTGAGATCCAAGAGCCTCGGCGAAGTTGTCCGCATGAGCGCGCGTGCGGCTCCACACGCGAACCTCCGTGAACCCGCGAATCTGACGGAACGCCTCCAAATGCGAATGGGCCTGAACTCCGCTGCCGGCAATGGCAAGCACCAACGGAACGCGCGGCGCCAGAAGATCCAGAGCGATCGCGGAAACCGCGGCCGTTCGCATTTCCGTGATCACCCGGCCGTCCATGCAAGCCAGCGGCTCACCCGTGGAAGCGCGGAACAGTTGGATCGTCGCCTGGTGAGTGTGTAGAGGAGCGTTCGCCGGATAGAAGGTGACTAACTTCGCGCCCATCACATCTTCGTAAACGGCAGGCATGACGCCGAACCAGCCGTTGTGCTCCGGCACGTGGATAATTCCCCGCACCGGCTGCAGGACGCGGCCGGAAGAAAACGCGCGCAAAGCTTCCCGCATGGCGGGGATGAGCTGCCGGAAGCTCAGCACCTCTCGTACTTCTTCCTCACCAATGAAGCGCATCAGTCGGGGATGAGCACAGCCGCGCCATCGACGGCGTCTTTTCTGACCGCATCGAGCGCTTCCAGCGCGCGGCTCAGCGGGAATGGAGTTACTTTGGGATGCATCTTGATTTCGGCGGCGATCTTCAGGAAAGCGTGGGCGTCATCCCGCGTCATGTTCGCAACGCTGCGGATCTGGCGTTCGCCCCAAAGTAAAGTGTCGTAGTCAAATTGCGGGATTCTGTCGAGGTGGATCGCGTTGATGGCTACAACGCCGCCCTTCCGTAAACTGGCCAGTGCGGCCACCACCACATCTCCACTCGGTGCGAAGGTGAGTGCGCGGTCCAGAAGCGCGGGCGGCTTATCGACTTCCCCACCCACCCAGTTCGCGCCAAGGTCGCGGGCGAGTTGCTGGTGCGAAGCGCCCCGCGTTGCCACGAACACCTCACAGTGCCAGTGTTTCAAAACCTCAATCGTCAGATGCGCTGAAGAACCGAACCCAAATAAGCCCACACGATCGCCTGGTTCTACGCCGGCCACGCGAAGGCTGCGGAACCCGATAATCCCGGCACAGAGCAACGGCGCCGCATGGAGCGGGTCCAGCCCGTCGGGCAGCGGAAACGTGAAGTCCTCGCGCGCCACCGCGTATTCCGCATACCCGCCATTCACCGTGTATCCGGTGAAGACCGGATTGTCGCAAAGGTTTTCCATCTTGCGCACGCAATAGGGACACGTGCCGTCGACGCCGCCCATCCACGAGACGCCCACGCGCCGGCCATCTTCGGTTTCGCCGACGATCTGATGGCCCGGGATGTTGCGAGCATGAAGCGGTGGCAGTTCGCCATCCAGAATATGCAGGTCCGTTCTGCAAACGCCGCAAGCCAGCACACGCAGAAGAACGTGGCCGCGTTGCGGTTCCGGCTTCGGCACATCCTCCATGCGCAGATCGCGCGGACCAGCCAGTACTGCTGCCCTCATCAACAGCCATTATGCACTGGCGAAGTGGATCTGGTGGGATGAACCGGCGTGCATCGTAAGCTCCAGCACCTCTCCATGCTTGATCCGCTGCCCCTTGGGCGCACGCACCCGAAAAGTTCCCTTGCGCGACGCACGCAGCACCGCGGTTTCGGCCTTCCCGTCGCGCCATGAGAGATCCACCTCCACGCCGCCGCGCGCCCGCAAACCCCGGAACTCACCCGACTTCCAGTAGTCCGGCAGCGCGGGCAGCAACGCGATCTCACCGTCATGGCTTTGCAGCAGCATCTCGGCAATCGCCGCCGTCGCGCCGAAGTTCCCGTCGATCTGAAAAATGCTTCCTCCTTCCGCGGGGTGCGTGTTCAGCAGATTCTTCTGCGTGCTGTGCTGCATCAGCTTGGTGAGCGATTCTTCGGCCTTGTTGCCGTCTCCCAGGCGGGCCCACAACCCAACCGCCCACGCGCGGCTCCAGCCTGTATAAGCGCCCCCGTTCGCCAGACGGCGCTCAAGCGACGTCCGCGCGGCTTTGGCGATCTCCGGAGTGAGCCGCGGCGAGATATCGCTGCCGGGATACAGCCCGTAGAGATGCGACATATGCCGCTGGCCCGGCGTCGCCTCTTCGAAATCAATCGACCATTCTTGAAGCTGGCCAAACCTGCCGATCTTATAGTGCGGCAGCTTTTCCTCGGCGCGCTCCATCCGAGTCCGGAATTCCGCGTCGAACTTGAGGATCTGAGAAGCTTCGATGGTGTGCTGGAACAATTCCCGCGTGAGTGCCATATCCATGGTGCAACCCGCGCTCGTCTCCGCCTTCTTCCCGCCGGGCGTCAGGAAGTTATTCTCGGTCGAAAACGAAGGGCAAGTCGTCAGGCCGCCGTGCCCGTCGTCAATCAACCAACTCAACAGGAAATCCGCCGCGCCCCGCATAATCGGGTAAGCGCGTTCTTTCAGAAATGCCTTGTCGCCCGTGAACAGGTAGTGATCCCAGAGGTGCGCGCAGAGCCATGGGCCGCTCATGCCCCAATTGGCCCAGGTGGGGCTGCCTGACGCCATGCCAACGGGCCCCGTCTGGCGCCATACGTCGATATTATGGTGGGAACACCAGCCGTCGGCACGGTAGTTAATTCGGGCCGTCACCACGCCGAAGTGGCGAACCCCCTCGATCAGGTCAAACAAAGGCTGATGGCACTCGGAGAGGTTACAGGTTTCCGCCAGCCAGTAATTCATTTGGACATTGATGTTAGCCGTCCAGTTGGAACTCCACGGAGGCCGGACCTTGTCATTCCAGATGCCTTGGAGATTGGCCGCCTGCGTACCCTCTCGCGAACTGGCGATCAGCAGATAGCGTCCGAACTGAAAGTAGAGGGCGAGTAAGTTCGGGTCGGCGTGATCGGCGGTTGCGGCCAGTCGCTCCGGCGTAGTGCGCGTATCCCCGCCGGTTCCGAGGGTGAGCGACGTGCGCCGGAAAACCGCCTGATGGTCCCGCACGTGGTCCGCCTTGATCCCGTCCCAGGGTTTATTGCGGACCGCGTCGAGTTGCGCGCGCGGCTTTGCGTGAATTGCCTCCGCCGAAAGTGCAGGAGCATCCCGATAAGTGATGAAACCCGTTCCCGCCGCAATAAGAATGACGCATGCGTTTGCTCCCGCAATTCTGAGCTTGTCTCCTTCAAGCCGCATTTCGCCGCCTTCCGGGCGAGCCAGCAGGAGGGTTGCGAAGCGCATGCCCCTGCCATCTTCATCGCTATACGTCACCGGATTTTCTCCACCCCAGTAATTCGGCACCACGTGTTCTGGAACCTTGCCGGTGAGCGTGAACTCACCGGAACCAGTCGACCGAATTTCAGGATGGTGCGGGCTGTCGAGGGAAACGGAGAAAGACAAACCCGCGGACTTTGATGCGGAGATACGAAGAGCAATCAGTTGGTCTGGGGCCGAGACAAACGCCTCCCGCGTGATGAGTACTCCGTCCGCCTCGTAACGTACCGCCGTGATCGCGGTATCCAGATCCAATGAGCGGGAGTAAGCCTTTATCCCGTCACCATGATCGAATTCGAGGTGACAATCGGCCATCGGCTGATAGGACTCGTTGAAAGGGCCCTGCATTTTCTGGCAAGTGCGATCGGCCTCTGTATAGTTGGCATCTTCCAGCACCAGCCGCCGCACAACGGGAAGGTACTGCTTCGCCATGGAGTTATTCCAGTCACGCGGGCCGCCTGACCAGAGTGTGTCCGCGTTCAGCTGCAGGCGTTCGTTCTTGACCCCTCCGAAGACCATTGCGCCAAGACGGCCGTTGCCGATGGGGAGAGCATCCGCCCACTCCGCCGCGGGTTCGCCGAACGTGAGCGACAGAGGGTTTGGAGTGGGCGGCTGGCCTTTCAGGGACGCGGCCGCCACGGCGAGCGGAACGGCGGAGAGGAATTCTCGGCGAGTGGGCATGAAGAAAGATCATACGGCAATCGCCGAGGCTGGTAGAATCACGGACGCAATGCATCGAAGAAATTTCTTGCTCTGCGCCGCCGCGGTACCGCTTCTGCAAGGGGAACCGCCGGCCGCGCTTAAGGCCGGGGTGAAGCCCGGGGTAAAGGCAGGGGTCAAGCTGGGGATCGACCTGTTCAGCCTGCGCTCGCAGGGATGGACGCCCTTTCAATACCTGGACTACTGCGCCCGCCAGCACGCCAAAGTTGTACACTTTTCCGAAATCCGTTTCATCGGCAGCCTCGATCCGGAGAATCTGAAGCTGGTTCGCAGGCGTGCGGAGGAGCTCGGAATCGAAATCGAGATCGGCATGAAATCGATCTGCCCGACTTCGAAGATGTTCGATCCCAAGGAAGGCACGGCGGAACAGCAGCTCGGGCGCATGATCGACGCGGCCAATCAGGTGGGTTCGAAGATCGTACGCGCGGTGCTGGGAAGCATGGATGACCGGCACACCGCTCCCATCGAAAAGCACATTGAAAGCACGGTGCAGGTGCTGAAGAATATGCGGTCAAAGGCTTCTGATAACGGCATCAGGATCGCCATTGAGAACCACGCGGGCGACATGCAGGGCCACGAGCTGAAGATGATGATTGAGGAAGCGGGACCGGACTTCGTCGGTGCTTGTCTTGACTCCGGAAACCCGCTGTGGACGCTGGAAGACCCGCATGTCACGCTCGAAGCCCTCGCGCCTTATGTGCTGACGAGCCACGTTCGCGATAGCGCGGTTTGGAACACGGCGGAAGGCGCGGCGGTGTCGTGGGTTCGGATGGGGCAGGGAAACGTGGACATCGATGCCTACGTGAAGGACTACGCCATGCTGTGCCCCGGCCGCGCGCTCTCGATGGAGTGCATTGTCTTCGGACCACGCATGTTCCCATACCGCGATAACAAGTTCTGGGAAGCTTATCGCGACGTGCCCGCGTGGGGCTTCGAGCGGTTCGTCAGGCTTTCTGAGCGCGGTAAGCCTCGCCCGGAGGATCCCTGGGAAACACCGAATCAGAAGGAACGCGAGCGTGAGGACTTGGAAGCGAGTCTCGACTATACGAAGCGGCTGCTTGGTTTATCCTGATTTCTGCTCAGTCAAGGGCCGTATGCGGTACACTCTACGCAAATTCAGTACCCAGGACGCGCCTGCGTTGTTACGGTTCGCACGGATCAACATTGAGCGTTTGGGCCATTTAGCGTAGCATAAAGGTACATTTCAAATGGAGCATTACAGGGTCTTGGTCGTCGACGACGACGAGGCGATCCGTACGATGCTCGGCAGGCATCTTCGCAACCTTGGCTATGAAGTCGATTCAGCTCAGGATATGGCGCAGGCTCTTGAACATATCGAGCGGCGATTTTTCGATCTCGTGCTCACGGATGTGCGAATGCCGGGGCCGGACGGACTTGAACTTCTCGACTGGATCGCGACCCATCGCGGAGACACCGCGGTGGTGATGCTCAGCGGGTCCGGCGATATCAAACTCGCTGTCCGCGCCATGCAGGGTGGCGCGCTCGATTACATCGTGAAGCCGTTCGATCTGGCTGAAGTGGCCGGCACCATCGGCCGTGCGATCGCGAGCAAGCAGGCGCGGATGGAACGGGAGCGCTACCTGGCGGGTCTCGAAGCGGCGTTGCAGGACCAATCGGTTACATTGCGGAGTACCTTGAACCAGCTTCAGGAAGCGTCCCAGGAGACGCTGGAAGCGCTGGTGACGGCGCTGGATGCGCGCGAAAAAGAAACGCAGGCACACTCCAAGCGCGTGAGCGAATACTCCGTTCACCTGGCGGGCGCCATGGGGGTGGGGGGCGCCGAACTGGAAGTCATCCGCCAGGGTTCGATGCTGCACGACATCGGCAAGATCGGCGTGCCGGACAGAATTCTGCTGAAGCCGGGAAGCCTCAGCGAGGATGAGTGGGTGGAAATGCGCAAACATCCGGAGATCGGCTCGTGGATCGTGAGCGGTGTGGAGTCGCTGAAACGGGCGGCTGACATCGTGATCTCGCATCATGAGCGGTTCGATGGAAAGGGGTATCCCGCGGCGGTTTCGGGACAGCGGATTCCATTGGGCGCTCGCGTCTTCGCGGTGGCCGATTGTCTCGATGCGATCCTTTCCGACAGACCCTATCGCGGGGGACAGACCAGTGAACACGCGCGCGAAGAGATCGCGCGGCACGCCGGGTCGCAATTCGATCCCGAAGTGACCCGGTGCTTTCTCAAGATTCCCAACTCGGTGTGGGAAGACATTCGCGAAAAAACGCTGGCGACACAGCAGGCGATCCATCCGGTGTCGCTATGAAGGCCCCCGCAAATTTATTCCTCCAGGTGCCCGAACCGGTCTGGCTGGTGCGCCAGCGGGACCTGCGGATCATTGATGTGAACCTGTCGGCTACCGAGCGGTTTGGATTTTCCCGCGAACGCTTTCTGGCGATGAAGTTCTCCGACTTTCACAGCGAACAGAACATCCAGCGCCTGCTGCAGGCGGCCTCTGCGAAGGACTCCCTGTCGGCGGAACTCCGCGGCTGGAACGCCCGCACCGCCGACGGCCACACGCTCGACACGGATCTTTCCGTCCGGTTTCTGAAGCATGATGGCGAGGATGCCCTGCTGATTTGCGAGCTGGACATGAGCGCCCGGAAGATCCTCGAGGAGCGGCTCCGGCAGGCGGGCAAGATGGAAGCCATCGGCATGTTGGCCGGGGGAATTGCGCACGACTTCAATAACCTGCTGACGATCATTTCCGGATATACCCAGTTGTTGCTCAGCTCCGTATCCGCAGCGGAGCGCGTTTCGGTGGAACAGGTGCTGAAAGCGAGCGAACGCGCGGCGGAACTGACCGGGCAGTTGCTGACCTTCTCCCGGCGGCAGGAGATGCAGCCCAAGCGATTGGACGTGAACGGCATTGTGTCTGGAATGTCCACGATGCTGAGACGTCTGATCGGCGAGCATATCGAGCTACAGCTTTCGCTGGCTCCAGGTCTGGGGGCGATTCACGCCGACCCCGGACAGATCGACCAGGTGATTATGAATCTGGTGGTCAACGCCAGGGATGCCATGGCGAACGGTGGCAAACTCCTGATCGAGACTTCAAACGTGGTCGTGGATCAGGACCAGGCTGACCGTCAGCCTGGTCTTCGCCCTGGGCTTTACGTCACGATCGCCGTGAATGACACTGGCTCTGGAATGGATCGGGAAACTCGGGAGCGCGCTTTCGACCCTTTCTTCACGACTAAGGAGAAAGGCCGTGGAACGGGGCTGGGACTCTCCACGGTGTCGGGCATCGTGAAGCAGGCCGGGGGAAACGTCAGCCTCTTCAGCGAGCCGGGGCGGGGAACGTCCGTGAGGGTGTTCCTGCCGATGGTGGGCGAAGTGGCGCTGATCCAAAACACAGATACCCAGGTGTTTGACGACCGGGGAAGCGGCGAAGTTATTCTTCTGGTTGAGGATGAGGAAGCCGTGCGCCGCCTTGTGCGGGCCACGCTGGAGCGTCGCGGGTACCACGTTCTGGTGGCGTCCGACGGGCCCGAAGCGCTACAAATTGAGCGTCAGGCGGAGCATATCGATCTTGTGCTGACCGACCTCGTGATGCCCCAGATGAGCGGGATGGAAGTTGCCCGGCGGGTTCGCGAAAGCCGTCCCGGAACGCGCGTGCTGTTCATGTCGGGGTATACGGACCGGTCGCTGCAAGAGACCGGGCAATTACCAGACGAAATCGAAGTGCTGCAAAAGCCTTTCACCTCGGCTGTCTTAGCTGCGCGCGTCCGCCGCGCGCTTGAAAACGGGTGGCCTGACCTGCAGAGCCGGTCAACTTCCAACAGCTAGCTGGGGGACGTCGTTGAAGTGATTTTCGAACACGTTCAACGACACATTCGCGACGATCTCGACAATCTCAGCTTGGTCATACCCGGCCTCGCTCAACGACTGGATTGACGCATCCCTGCTGCGGGCAGCCAGTTCTCGCGCGAACGACAACGCCTTGTTTGTTTTCGCGTCCCGGGTGCGGGCTCGACGGCTTCGCCGGATTTCTTCAGCAGAGAGGCCGAGTTGGTTCGCCTGGGCGACATGCTGCGCGAGAGAGTATTCGCACTGATTCGTATGAGCGACAACCAAAGCAATCTGCTCCCGAAGCTTCGCCGGTAGCTTCCCTTCCGCTAGCGCGTGATTGAGACGCCAGTAGCCATCGAGCGAATGGGGCGACTGCGCCAAGGCTCGCACCATGTTGAAAATTGTCGAAATGCGTGTCTCCTCTTCACAAGGATGACGCGTTCCTTCCCGGTAATGCAGCCCCCGTTCCCGTTGTTTAACCAAACTTTACATTGTGCTTTAGGCCGGACGTACCACCCGCATCGTCCGGCTCCATCTTGTCTTCACGAAAAAATGCGTCGCCAGATCGAAGACGTGGCGGACGTTGATGAAATCGGTCAACTCGTTCTCCGGCGCCTCATACGACCACCAGACCAGCACCGGTTTGCCGACAATATTCTCTTCCGGCACGAAGCCCCAGTACCGGCTGTCGAGCGAGTTATCGCGGTTGTCTCCCATGGCGAAGACGTTGCCCGGCGGAACCACCAGCTCTCCGCCGCGAACCGAATATTCGAGCATCTGCTGCGCCCGCCAATCGAGTTCACCTGGGTTTGGCGTGCCGGCGGGGAAGTTGTCGCGATACTGATTGGGCGCAAAGGGAAAGATGTGCTGCACATATTTTTCGTCGAGGGGGACGCCGTTTCGCCAAACGGCTCCATTTTCGAGCCTCAAGCGATCGCCGGGCAGGCCGATCACGCGTTTAATGTAGTTCTGCCTTTCATCCACGGGATAGCGGAAGACGATAATGTCGCCGCGCTGGATCTGTTCGTAGGGCAGTAAGCGCGCGCTCCACGAGTTGGAAGGAGCGTAGGCGAGTTTGTCCACAATGACATGATCGCCGGTCATCAGCGTGCTTTCCATGGACGCGGAAGGAATCACGAAGGGCTGGGCGATCGTGCTGGTCGCGAAGATCAGGACGATGAAATTGAAGACCCATTCAGCGACAGAGTTGGCTCGCATATTCGCTAACATCATACGTAGATGCTCCGCGCTCTGTTCCCTGCTCTGCTCTTCGTCGCGTGCCTGTTCGCGGTGGACCCGCGGCCCAAACCGACGGATTACCCAGCCCATGCCGATTCCACGAAACTGGCTATTGGGGCCGAATATCTGGTGCACAGTTTCTCGAATGGGAGCCAGATGTACGACAGTCCGCAGTACCTGATCGTCGATACCGCCGTCTACCCGCACGGCGCATTGGATGTGAAGAGGAGCCAGTTTTCTCTGCGGCTCACTTTGCAGGGAAATCGCAAGAAGGCTGATGAGACTGTTATTCTGCATCCGGAAGCTCCGCAGATGGTGGCCTACACCATAACGAGTTCCATCAACTCGGTGCCCCCGGAGATGCGCCGACCGGCGCCGGTCCAAGGGGGACCGCTGCCCCAGCCGTCGGACCAAAATGCGCCTCTCGATTCCCGGTCCGCGGGGCCGGAACCGGTGACGGACGTCGTGACCCGCATGGCGCTGCCGGAGGACCTGATGCACAGCGGCCAGGGCGGCTACCTCTATTTTGCGTTTCCGGGAAGCACGAAGAAGATCAAAGCACTCGATCTGATCTACGGCGAAGGCGATAGCACGATGGTCGTGAAGCTCTTCTGACGCGGGCGCCCTGGCTACGCGTCAGTTCGGGCTTGCATCAGGAGCCTTTCAATGCCGGCGGCATCCACCGGCTCCGAGAAATAGAAGCCCTGCCCGAACTCGCATCCCAGTTCGCGTAAACACTTCAGGTGCTCGGGCTGTTCGATGCCTTCGGCGATAACGCCCACCTTGAGATTAGCGGCGAGCTGCAGGATGGTCCGCACGATTTCCTTCGTCACCCCTCGATCGTCGTCGAGATCGCCGATGAACGACCGGTCAATCTTGAGTGTGTCGAAGGGGAGCTTGCTGAGGTACTTCAAGCTCGAATAGCCAGTCGCAAAATCATCCATTTTCAAGCCCACGCCGAAATCTTTTAGTTCGAGAAGCTTCTGGCGGGCCCCGTCCAGATCTTCGACGGGCACGCTCTCGGTGAGTTCAAGTTGAAGACCGGGTGCGGCTAAGCCGGTGCGTTGAAGGATACCCATAACCAATCCAACGAAGTCTGGCTCGCGGAGTTGCACGGGCGAAACGTTAACGGCCATATCGAGCGGCGGGTCCATCGGGAACTTCGTCTGCCACTGCGATACCTGCGCGCACGCCTCTTCCATCACCCACGAGCCGATTTCGCGGATCAGTCCGGTTTGTTCAGCGAGCGGGATGAAATCCGCGGGAACGATCAACCCGCGCCGAGGATGGCTCCACCTGACGAGAGCTTCAAATCCGAGGATTTTCTCGGTATTCAGATCGACCCGTGGCTGGTAGAAAACCCTCAGTTGGCCCTGCCGCAAGGCATCGCGGAGCTCATTTTCATTCCTTCGCAGATCGCTGCGCACGTCCGTGCTCCCATCGCGGCCTCGCGGCAGATCGTGCATCGAATCGCTGAATAAGGCCCAACAGTCCTTCTCGCGCGACTTGGCCGAGCACATAGCGGCGTTGGCGTCCTCCACAATGTCTTCCGCCGTCTGATACCTGGACCCCGACAGAGCCACACCGATGCTTGCGGTGCACTGGAACCCGCGTTCTTGCAGGTCGCCGCCGGGGAGGTTTCCCGGGTGCCCGCTTTCCGGAACAAGCGCGAACATCGGCCGGAGTGCGTGGAGCATCTGGTCGGCGACGCTTACGGCCTGTAAGGGGCTCGAGATCCCGTCCACCATCGCGGCGAACTTGTCTCCCCCCAGGCGACTGACGAGGGAGCCTTCCCTACCCTCCGCCGCGGAGCGCCACTTCAGCACCACCGCCCGAATCCGGCTGGCGAACTCGATCAGCAAGCGGTCTCCGGCCGAGCGGCCAAGGCTATCGTTCACCAATTTGAACCGGTCCACGTTGATCACGAGAATCGCGAGACCGTGGCCCGGGTCGAGGCACTTGTCTTCGAGTGCCTCGGTGAGGTGCTCTATAAATAATGTTCGATTTGGAAGACCGGTTAATCCGTCAACCGTTTTCATTTCGTGAATGTCGGTTTGCGACCCGGCCATGCGAATCGCTTTTCCGGCCGCATCGCGAAACGCGACGCCTTTGCTGGCCATCCATCGAAAAGCTCCGTCCTTGCAACGGATGCGGTACTCCATTTCAAAAGTTTCGGTCTTGCCGTCGCGATGCGCCTGGAGAGCGTTGCGAAGTGGACCAATGTCCTGGGGATGCACGCGGGAGAGCCACGCGCCGGGCTCGTTCGAGATTTCTTCGGGAGCAAGACCAAGCATGGAGGCCCAGCGGGGGCAATAGTAGATCCGGCCCGAATCGAGGTTCCAATCCCAAAGGCCATCGCCGTCGGGGCGCGGAGTGGCTTCGCCCTCGTTTGCAAAGCGGTGTTGAGCGGCATTGCGCCCCGCATTTTCGGACGTATTTCGAATGAGTTGTGTTCGGATACGGGCGAGCGCCACGGTGAAATCGATGGGTTTCGTGATGTAGTCGTTGGCGCCCATCTCGAGGGCCTCGGCGATCTGTTCGCTGTCGTCCACCGCGCTCACCATGATGACGGGCAGATCCGATGAGGAATGCGCCTGCCGCAACTCCTTTAACACACGATCCCCACTCCAGCCCGGCATGAGCCGGTCAAGAAGGACCAGGTCAAAACTCTTGGTATGGAGAGTATCCAATGCCTCTGCGCCGCTATGCGCGGTTTCTACTTGAAATCCGTTCTGCCGCAGACGCAACGAGATCAGATTGCAGGCCATGTGTTCGTCGTCCACGACCAGCAGCCTTTCCAGGCGGCGTCTGTGATCGGCTTGAGGCCGGAGAGCGGTGATGACTTTTTGGGCGGCTAGCGCTAATCCCACGAAACCTCCAGAGCCGCATGGCGCTTCCGTTGCGTTCACCGGCTCGTTCAGATGTTTCATCGGCGGATGGCGCGCACGACTTTAGGGCGGCGTCAGGAAATGAAGGCTCTGAGCCTTTCCCAATCGGCTGCGGCGTCGGCGCCCCCAAAACTGGTGGTTTTGATGGCCGGCTCGGTCTGCCGGATGAGTCCGCTGAGTACCGCTCCGGTGCCTACTTCTACGGCAATCGTGACGCCGGCGGCAGCCATGTGGCGTACGGTGGCGGTCCACAGAACGGGGTTCGGGATTTGCTGGTAGAGCCCCTCGCGCGCCTCATCCGCGGTCCGAATCTCGCGCGCCTGCCAGTTGTTGACCAGCGGGCACAGGAGTGGGTGGAAAGTTGTGGAATCCAGTTCCGGGCGCATCTTCTGCTGCGCGGGGCGCATCAGCGCGCAGTGAAAAGGAGCGCTCACCGGTAGCAGAACGGCGCGGCGCGCTCCCGCAGCCCTGGCCAGTTCGATCGCCCGCTCCACCGCGTCCCGATCACCGGCGATCACAATCTGATCCGGCGAATTCAGGTTGGCGGCGGCCACCACCTCCGACCCTCGTTGGGCTTCATTGAGGACCTCCGCCAGGAGGTTTTCCGGCATGCGGAGAAGAGCGGCCATCGCGCCCGCGCCGGGCGGAACGGCCTCCTGCATATACTGGCCGCGCTTGCGCACCAGGCGCAGCGCGTCCTCGAAATCGATGGCCCCGGCGGCCACCAGCGCCGAGTATTCCCCCAGACTATGCCCGGCCACGATGGAGGCTTCCACCCCCAAATCGCGCAAGACCGCGAAAGCGGCAACGGAAACCGCCAGCAGAGCCGGCTGCGTATTTTCAGTGAGCTTCAACTGCTCGTCGGGACCCTCGAAGCAAAGTCTGGACAGAGGGAACCCCAGCGTTTCGTCGGCTTGCTCGAAAACACGCCGCGCGACGGGCCACGTCGCGGCAAGGGAGCGGCCCATTCCGGCGGATTGGGAACCTTGTCCGGGAAAAACGAATGCGATCTTCATCGGGGTTTATTTTAACGGGCGGTTACAACCGACCCCACGATAATCAACCCCTCTATAATCAACCAATGCCCAGCGACAAATGGAAGAGCGCCCTTGCCGCCGTAACGCTTTTCGCTATCAACGCCTGGGTCACCATCTGGCTATTCCGCACGCCGTTCACCGCGCACATGGGTTCCATCGAAGGCGCTTACATCGGGCTGGCGCGATATATTACCGGTCACTTCCGCGAGCTCAACTGGTTTCCCCTCTGGTATGGCGGAATCCCGTATCCCGATAGCTACCCGCCCCTGCTGCACTTCATCGACGCCGCGGTGTCCGCGGCCGCGCATATCTCCCCCGGGCTCGCCTATCACGCCGTTGTGGCCACCGTGTATGCTCTGGGGCCTGTCTCGCTCTACTGGGCCGCGCGACGTCTGGGGGCGGGCCGCGCCGCGGCATTCACGGGAAGCCTGCTCTATTCCGTCCTGTCACCCTCTTGCTGGCTGGTGCGCGACATCCGCGCCGATTCGGGCGGCTGGTTCGGCCCGCGCCGCCTAATCGACCTGGTTCCCTACGGGGAAGGGCCGCACCTCACTTCACTCCTCTTCTTTGCCTTGGCTGTCGGAGCGTTGCACCTGGCGCTTGAGAAACGCCGTCCCCATCTTTATCTAGCCGCGGCGCTGGCGCTGGCGTGCGTGGTGCTCAGCAACTGGATTGGTGCCTTCGCATTGGCCGTGGCCGTCGGCTGCTACCTGTTGGCCGGCTGGGACAGAACGCGCTGGGCGCGCTGGCTTGCAGCCGCCGCCATCGGATGCTATGCCTACGCGCTGGCCATGCCGTGGGCCACGCCCTCCACCATCCAGACGATTCGGATCAACGCCCCCAAGCTGGTGGACTGGCACTTCACGGCTCCCGAAGGCTTGCTCTGGGCGGTGATGGCCGCCGGACTCCTTCTGCTGGCATGGATTCTCCGCCAGTGGCGCGTCGAGCCGCGAATGCGCTTCTCGCTCATGTTCCTTTGGGGCATGGCCGTGGTCACGCTGGGTGCCTATTGGCTCAATATCAAGATGATTCCGCAGCCGGAGCGCTACCACCTGGAGATGGACATGGCTTTCTGGCTTAGCGTCATCATGGCCTCCGAACCGCTGACCGCGCGCCTGCGTTTGCCTTCGTGGCCGGCCTTTCGCAAGTACGGCTGGGTAGCCGTCGCGTTGGCCTGCCTGCCGGTGGCCGTTCACCAGCACCGGCTCGCGCGAAATCTCGAAAAGTCGATCGACATCACCACCACGGCCGAATACCGTATCTCGCATTGGCTGGGCGAACAGATGCCCGGCCAGCGCGTCTATGCTCCGGGTTCGGTGGGCTTCTGGATGAACGCCTTCAGCGACACTCCCATTCTTTCCGGCGGTTTCGACAACGGCATCCGCAATCAACTACTCTGGGGCGTTAATTTCCAGATCAACGCCGGCGATCAACTCGAAACGACGCTCGCCTGGCTGAAGGCGCTGGGCTGTGACGCCATCGTCGGGGGCGATCCAGGAACAGGCGAGGTCTATCACCCTTACGCGCACCCGGAAAAGCTGCACTCTCTGCACGAACTTTGGCGCGATGGTCCCGAAGTGATCTACGCTGCGCCCCGGGCGCGCCCCTCGCTGGCCCATGTATTGCGCCCGGGCGACCTTGTACGCGAAGCGCCGCTCGCCCACGACGTGAAACCGCTGGAACCTTTCCTCACCGCGTTGGACGATCCGTCTCTGCCCGTTGCCGCGTTCCGGTGGCGCAACTCCAGCGCGGCAATCATCTCGGCGGACCTGCGCCCGGATCTGTTGCTCTACGTGCAGGTCTCCTGGGACCAGGGCTGGAACGCGCGTGTAAACGGCCAGCCGCGCAAGACCTGGGCCGACCCGCTGGGCCAGATGGTGGTTGAGCCGCGCTGCAGCGGACCGTGTACCGTGGAACTCGTCTGGGACGGTGGGGCGGAGATGCGCGTAGCGCGCATCTTGAGTCCAGCGGCGCTTGCCATTGGGCTCCTCTGGATTGTCTGGTCGGTTGTGATAAAAATACCGAAGAGGAAGTAACCTCTGAAAGGACCTCTCGTCACCTCAGTTATGAAGCGTATTACCAACGTTTTGCTTATCTCTTCAGTTGCTTTGTTCGGCGCGACCCTGCCAGCGCAGGAGCACGGCGGCGGACATGAAGGCGGTGGATCGCACGGCGCGCCCGCGGGCAGCCACATTCCGTCGCACGGACCTCCTCCGGCGAAAGCCTCCGCGCATCCGCCCGCACAGGGCGAGCAGCGCCATTTCTCCGACCAGGCGGGACATCCCGAAGCGCCACACGTTCACGCGAATGGCAAGTGGATCGGGCATGATACGGGCAAGAACGATGCCGCTTACCATCTCGACCATCCCTGGGAACACGGACGGTTTACCGGCGGCATCGGACGCGGGCATGTCTGGCGCTTGGCCGGCGGCGGACCGAATCGCTTCTGGTTCGGCGGGTTCTATTTCAGCGTGGCGGGGCCTGACCTTGGTTACTGCGCCGACTGGCTGTGGGATTCCGATCAGATCGTCATCTACGATGATCCGGATCACGTGGGCTGGTATCTCGCCTACAATGTGCGCCTGGGAACTTACGTGCACGTAATGTATACGGGCGCGTAACGAATCGTCAGGCGTATAGAAAAGTAGGGTAACGGTCGACGGGCAGGGCTGAGCGCTTAATCGCCACGCAGTATGTTTGTTCGCCGCGTAGCGCAGTGCGATAGCCCTGCTCCTCAAGAAAATTCCACATGGGGAGATGCTTGCTCCATTCGGCGATAGGTTCGGTGATCAGCGTTTCTATCTCGAAGCCGGCCGCTACCAGCACACGGCGAACCTCGTCGGCCGTATACTCCCTTACGTGTGGAATTTCGTTGGCCCCGGGAGTGGGAACACTGTAGTGGGAGTAAATTTGCGGATTGTCATAACCATGCAACACGCGGGCAACACTAGTGAGGCTCGCGGCGTTGGGAGTTGTGACCAGCAGACGGCCGCCCTCGATTAAGACTCGGCGGCATTCGAGCAGCATCTGGATCGGGTCGTGCAGCAGGTGCTCGATCACTTCACAAACCAGGACGGATTCAAACGAGCCGTCGCCGTAGGGAAAAGGATCGCGCTCCGCGTCGAACAGATCGACCTTCACCTTGACGAACTTCCCGCTCACCTTCATGAACTTGTCTTCCGTGACGCCTCTCTGGCCGAAGTGTGCGCCGCGAACGGAAGAATAGCCGCTGAAATCCTTCAGGAATGGGGTGATCTGCCCGTAGCAACCGAGTTCGAGAACGGCACCGTGGATGCCGGATTCCGGAACCATGGTGAGCGTACGTGCGAGGCGGGGAAGATGCTTTTCAAAGTAATCGAGAGACCCGCCGCGCTCGACATCAAGCTGGCGCAAGAACCGCTCCGCTTCCTCGATTCGCGGAACTGGCTGTCGTCCGGGCGCGGGGTGCCGTTGGGCTTCGGCGAGCTCATAGCGGCGGCTCAGAAACGCGTTCATCCGCCGCAACGCCGCCCGCACCAGCTGAAGATGCTTAGGCGCCGCGGAGGATGGTTTCAACTTCCGCTCACCGACACCAGGCCCGAGTTGCTCGCTTGACCGTCGATGGTGACCACCAGCGGGTAATTTCCTGGGGCCAGCGCGGGAAGCTGAAGATTCATCTGAATGAGACCAATATACCCGGGCGCGGGTCCGGCATAACTGACCCCTGCGGGTACGCCGTTAACTGTAGCGGAAACGGTGGGTGGCTGAGACGGCGGCACGCCCGAAGCGGGGTCTCCATCGATTACATTTGAATCGAGCGCGCTATCGCCGGTAAGGTAGACCGAGACGTACGATCCAGACACGGCGGGAGACGCGTTGCCGTTGACGGAGCCATCCTGATTGACCACAGCGGCGAATGAACCAATCAGGAATATTCCCGGCGCGGAAGGTTTGACCTGAATCGTGAAAGCGGCGGAAAACGCGTTGGCCACGCGAACGCTGACCGAAACGGGACCAGTGGGAGTGGCGGCCGGAACCTCTACATTGATTTGCCCCGGGGAAACATAGAGCAGCGGCGCGGGAATGCCGTTGAAAGCGACCGATACATCGTCGAGCGAAATAGGAAGGGGCAGCGATTGGGCGATGGCCGTTGTTAGGGACAAGCCGGAACCGAACACCGCCACCAGCGAGCCCGGCGCAACGGCGGCTTGTTCGAAGCTGGCCGCATTCGCCACGGCAGCGACAACCGGAGGGGTTTGGGAAAGCTCGCCGTAGACAATCAGCGTTCCCAATCCTCCCACGAAGACTTTACTCTCGGCCACCGTGGGCACGGCAAACTCAACGTACGTGCCCGGTCCATCGGTTGCCTGGAGATTGCTGTCGTAAAGTTCGCTCAGCGACGCGGTATCGAACGCACTGAGGGCCGCATCATTGGTCAGCATCCACGCGATCCCGTTCTCCGTGCCATTCGCGGAGATGCTGGGCACCGCCCCGAGAGAGCCCGAGAGCTTTGAAGACTGCGCCGCGGGGGCGTTCGTGAGCGTGGCGTTCGATATCGGGAACGATTGCAGCGCCGCGTTCTGGCTGGCCACGAAAAGGCTGCCGTTGAACCACGCGGCCGAGCCGAATGCGCCATTGGCGAAAGCGGGCAGTGAAGCCAACGCGGAGGTGTCACTCAGAACTTGCGCGTGGCCCAGACTGTCCCGATCGAGAAGATACATGCGTCCTTCCTTTCCGGCGGTGAAAAGAACGTGTGGATGCGCGCCATTGCCAGCGGAATCCGGAAGCAGGACCGCGCCGCTCGATCCGACATCCAGGTCGAGGTCATCCAGATAGCTCTGGTTGAACGGCGTGAAGTAATCGGCAAGGTTCAGGTTGCCGGGGCTGAGCTTGATAGCCGATTCGCCGTAATCGGGACCGCCGGCGTCAGCGTCGAAGTCGCCATTGGCGGCAACCACGAACAGATTCCCATCGGAGTCGGCCGCGGGACCGGAGCCGGCATTCCAGAAGGATGCCCCATTCCCGTTCGGGCTGGAGTTGAAGGCGCCAGTCGGGTTGAGCGTGGTCGCGTCGTGCGCGAGAACAAATCCGTGATAAGGAGCATGGTCGCAACTGGACGACCATTCAGAATAGACGACCCCGTTCGAGAGCAGCAGTGCGCCGCGCTGTTTCTCGGCGAGCGCGACGAAGCCGGCGGCTTGGATCACCACCGGGCTGCCCGCCCGCTCCGCCCCGCTGGTCACGTCGAGCGCATGCAGGCGGTAGACGTAGGCAGGACCGGGTTCGCGTGTCGCGGCAATGGCATAGAGCGTGCCCGCCGCCGGATCGATTACCGGAGTTCCAATAATGCCCAGTTCGGGAGCGATCACCGGGCAGTTCACATCAGCCATGGGAATGGCGCTCACGCCGTTCGCGGCGTCCAGGAAGTTCACTTGCCACAGCGGCGCCGCATTCGGACCAGGGCTGTCGGCGTCGAAGGCGTAGACGCTATCGTGAGTCGTGGCCAAGAAAACCACGTCGTGGAGACCCTCGCCGGCCACGTTGACGCGAGACAGATAGAGCGGCTGCGCGTAAATGTTGCCGTCCACCAGGTACGCAAACCGCCTCCCGAAAAGCCCGGGCTGAACCGTGGTGGGCGAGAGCAGTGCCTCGGTGAGGTATTGGCCAGTGCGTGCGTTATCGTTGTGGTACGTGGTTACGTTTGTTTGCGCGAAGAGCGGTGCGATGCAAGTGAGGAGGAAAACAGTTCTTGGTCTTGTCACCTTTCTGTAATGAACACGTATGACGTCATAAGTTCCAGGAAATCGGCGTGGCGGGTGATTTAATGTGTGTCATGGAACAGTTCAAGGAACGGCTGCTCGAGGCGTTGCAAACCAAGCCAGGTTTGACCAAGGAACGGCTGGCGCAGGCCATGAATGAGGAATGTAGCGAAGCGTTCCGGGAGAGCCTCAGCCACGCATACGATGCGGGCTGGATTCACAAGGTGCAGGACAAATATTATCCCGGTTCCCTGAAATCCTACTGAGGTGTCATTTTACACTTCATTGGACGC
>PLFE01000141.1:10585-17807 GCA_003136675.1 Bryobacterales bacterium | reverse complement strand
GTACGCCGGAGACGCGCTTGATAAAAACCTGGCGCGGGTCGACGGGGTAATGAAACACCACGATCTCCCCGCGCTGAACGGGGCCAATCCCTCGGGTTCGCACCACGAGGTGATCCCCGATCAGGAGCGTCTGCTCCATCGACCCCGTTGAATCCACATAGGCACGGAAGAAGACATACAAGGTGGTGACCGGAACGGTGAGTAGAGCGGCAATCATGATGGGTATCACGATCGCCGGGAGCACGCCGGACTTACCTTTACTCAATTCAGGGAGGGTCGACACACGAGCTATGATCGCATGTCCCACCTTCCGAGAGCTATATTCTTCCCATGACCAGCAAAATCACGACGACCAGCAGAACTAAGCCTAAACCGCCGCTAGGATAGTAGCCCCAGCCAGAACTATAACCCCATGTGGGCAGTGCGCCCAGCAGCGCAAGAACAATAATGATCAGAAGAATCGTACCTAGCATAAGTGAAAGCCTCCAGCCAACTACGAAGCAATCTGATTGCCTAACTTCACCAAGGCTTCAAAGTGATTTTGATGCACTCGCCGTTCTCGGAGGCAAGATTGGCATACCCTTCGACAGCGTCATCCAGTTTCAGCCGGTGCGTAATCACGAAGGATGGATCGATTTCTCCGCGCTCGATCTTTTCCAGCAGGGGACGAACGTAGCGTTGCACATTCGTCTGTCCCAAACGCAGAGTCAATCCCTTGGCGAAAGCCGCGCCGAGAGGGAAGCGGTCTACGGAACCGGAATACTCACCGGGAATCGACACGGTGCCTCCTTTGCGGCAAGCGTGTATAGCTTGGCTGAGCGCGTCCGGGTGGTCCGATTCGAGCATTAAAGCCTGCTTCGCGCGATCGTAGAGAGCATCAATGATGGCCGCGCGCGGCTGCATCCCTACCGCGTCAATGCATCGGTCCGGGCCACGACCCGCGGTGAGGTCGCGTAGCTTCTGCTGCAATTCCGGATCGCCGGCGTCCAGCGTTTCGGCGTTGCTCTTCCGCGCCATTTCGAGCCGCCGCGGATTTCGATCGATCGCGATAACGTGCTCCGCGCCCAGCATAAACGCGCAGGAAATCGTCAATTGACCCACCGGCCCGCAGCCCCATATCGCAACTGTGTCGCCCCGTTCAATTCCGCAATTCTCCGCGGCTTGCCAGGCGGTAGGCAGGATATCCGAGAGAAACAAGACTTTCTCATCGGAAAGGGAATCATCCGCGATGCATATCGGCCCCACATCGGCAAACGGGACGCGGGCATACTGCGCCTGACCGCCCGCGTAACCGCCGTATAAGTGCGAGTAACCAAACAGCCCGGCGCTGCTTTGGCCGTATAACTTCTCCAGCATGGCGGCGTTGGGGTTGGAGTTATCGCACAACGAGAACAATTGATGCTGGCAGTAGAAGCACGCGCCACAGGCGATGACGAAGGGAACCACCACCCGATCGCCTTTCTTCAGGTTCTTGACATCTTTGCCGATCTCAACCACTTCGCCCATGAATTCGTGGCCCAGAATATCGCCTGCCTCCATGGAAGGCACGTCGCCCGCGTAAATATGCAGATCCGACCCGCAGATCGCCGTGGTTGTGATTTTCACAATGGCGTCCCGCTGATTCAGAATCGTGGGTTCAGGAACATCCGCGACGCTGACATTCTTCGTGCTGTTCCAGATGACTGCTTTCATTGTTTGATCTCCAGATCCCTATGGGATATAAGCGATTAGATGTAAGCGGGCGCATCGCTTGCGGGGAATGACGCTTCGGAAGCATCCTGAAGCGCCACCTCTTGAGCCTGCTTGGTTTCCTCCGCGGCTTTACGAGTTTCGCGCTGCGTTTGCGGCACCTCGCCGGTCTCGATCATCATTTTGAAGTGCCGCAAATCCTGCTGAATCTGCTCCTTGGGATTCTGTCCCAGGGCCTTGATCAACCAGGCGCCGATCACGCCTCCGGGCGGCACGTAGCTGAGTTCGACGTGCACTTCAGTGCCGCGATTTCCTGAGCCGCCGTTTCCCGACGCGCCATGACCCGATACATCGGCGAAGCGAACACTACCGGCATTGTCCACGTCCGCGCCCGGAAGCGAGCGCCAGGCGATCAACTGGCCTGGATCGTCCGTGATCATTTCCGCATCCCACGCCACCGTCTGTCCCAGCGAAGTCCGGGCTTCCCAGTGCGAGACGAATTTGCCGGTCTCGCGAACCTTCTCCAGATGCTGCATGAAGCTCGGCAGGTTTTCAAGAGCGCGCCAGAAAGAATAAACCTCAAATCTCGGCTTGTTGACGGTGATGGAACTGTGCACGCGAATGCCGTGCCGATAAGGGACCGAGACATTATCTCCGCTCTTCCGCGTGCTGAAACCGAGCGCCCCATAGGCCTCGCAGTGTCCCGTCACGCCGCGGCGAATCAAAGCCGCTCCCGTGACGGCCGTCGCGATGGTGAGCCATCTCCAGTGCCGCAGTGCGCTATACACAAGCAGCGATCCGCCGATTACCGACGCCGCCCGCTCTACATTCGCAATATTGATTCTGGAGTTGTTCTGAAATTGGTTTGTCATTGCGTTCCTTCCAGGAATGCTGGAGCAGTTACAGAACCAATCTGGGGAGCCGGTGTCTGGGCAGGGCTCTAGCGCCAGGCCGTGAATCTTTGCCACAGCCCCGGCTTCCTCGTTTGCTTGGAAGCAATCCGCTGGCCAACTAAATCCTCCGTGACCGTGCCATTGCGCTCGACATCCGCGATGAGATTCCGCACACGTCGCTCGATTTCGTCGCGCACTTCGCGGAATACCGCCATCGGCTCATAATAGGGATCGGTTACTTTCCATTCCGTCACCAGCGCGGTTTCCATTGGCGGCAGATCGAAACCGCTCATGTTCACGATGATGTCGTAGCTCGCGGCCAGCCGGTAGTCGAATTCTTTTGGAAACTGGTCGTTGATATCGATCCCTACTTCGGCCATTGCCGCAATGGTATCTTCCGATACAGTGAGCGTGGGAGAGAGGCCGGCGCTGGCGGCTTTGAGCATGTCCTTCCCCAGACTTCTCGCGAAGCCTTCCGCCATTTGGCTGCGGCAACAGTTGCCGATGCAAATGAACAGGACGCTCTTCATATTTTCTCGAGGAACAACTGGTGCACGCGAACGTCCGAGGAAAGTTCCGGATGGAATGTCGCCCCTAAGTGGCGGCCTTGTTCCACCAATACGGGATGCCCGCCGTGCTCCGCGAGGACGGTAACGCCCGCACCTGTCCTGAGAATTACCGGCGCGCGAATAAAGACGGTTTCAAGTTTGCCCGGCCCGGTGCGTTGCAGAAAAGCGTCCGCAGGCTCAATTTCGCCGACGCTGCTGTCGATCTGCCGGCCGTACCCGTTCCGTTCCACCGTCAAATCCATCAAATCCAAGCTTTCCTGTTCCGGGTGTGTGACCCGCGTCGCGAGCAAAATGACTCCAGCGCAAGTTCCGAAAATGGCTTTCGATTTTCCGAACTCGCGCAGAGGTTCAAACATTTCGAGCCGATGCAGAAGGTTCAACATGGCGGTGCTTTCGCCGCCGGGAAGAATCAGCCCGTCAACGTGCCGGAGCTCTTCCGGTGTCCTCACCAGCACCGGAGTGGCGCCGGCGGCGGCCAGCGCCTTCTCATGTGCTTCAAAATCACCCTGCAGCGCCAGAACTCCGATCCGCTTCTTCATTCCCGGATTGCTTACCAACCGCGCGTCTGCATCAATTCGCCTTCGGGGATCTTTGAAACATCGAGGCCCGCCATCCCGATACCAAGGTCCTCGCTGGCCTCCAGCAGTTTCACCGGATCGTTGTAGAACGTAGCCGCCATCACAATGGCTTTGGCGCGAGCGACGGGGTCGGACGACTTGAAGATTCCCGAGCCCACGAACACCGCCTCTGCGCCGAGCNNGAAAAATTCGGCACCGGCAGCTTCCCGTGCTCGGCCACCCACTCCACCAGTTCGAGGGGAGCTTGCAGTTTCTTCGATTCCGCCACCAGTTCTTCTTTGCCCAGAACCGTGAGCTGCTTCATCTCCTTNNATCATGGCCGCGCCTTCCGCGATCCGCCGCAGGGCTTCGCCCAGGTTCCGAGCGCCGCACACAAACGGCACCTTGAAGTCGCGCTTGGCCACATGATGCTCTTCGTCGGCGGGCGTGAGAACCTCGCTCTCATCGATGTAATCGACGCCGAGCACTTCCAGAATCCGCGCTTCCATAAAATGTCCAATACGAACCTTGGCCATCACAGGGATGCTCACGGTCTCCATAATTTCGCGGATGATGCGAACCGGAGACATGCGCGCCACGCCGCCTTCCTTCCGAATATCGGAAGGCACGCGTTCCAGCGCCATCACCGCTACCGCGCCGGCTCTTTCGGCGATTTGAGCTTGCTCGGCGTTGACCACATCCATGATCACGCCGCCCTTCAGCATCTCCGCCAGGCCCACTTTGAGCCGGTATTCGTCGTTCATATACATCGTCTTGACTCCTCCTGATTCGTTACACCCACGCGGCTGCCGGCTCGCGTTCGGCTTGTTTTTGCAATTCCGATTCGGCGCGAAACACGCGCCCTAAAATTTCGATGCCGCGCGTAATCTGCTCGGGTCGCGCCCCGCCAAAACTGACGCGCAGCGAATGATGCTGCGGCAGTTCCACGCGGAAAACCTCGCCCGGCAGATAAGAGACGCCCTCACGCTGGGCCCGTCCCAAAAGCTGGCCGGCGTCCAAGCCTTCCGGCAGCGTTACCCAGAAGTTCAACCCGCCCTCGGGCCTGGTCCATGTCGAGCCGCTGGGCAGGAATCGCTCCGCGGCGTTGAGGGCGGCTTGCAGGCGCTCGCGCCCGGCTTCAACCATTTTGGACTGGTGGGCGGCCAGCCGGCCCGATTCCGCGAAGCGCAACATCACAGCTTGCGAAAACTGATCGGAGTGCAGATCGGTCAATTGCTTGGTCTCGCGCAGCGCGGTGATCAGCGGGCGAGGACCAATCACCCATCCGAGGCGCAGTCCGGGAAACGCGATTTTGGAAAAGCTGCGAATCAAAGCCGTGCCCGCCTGTGGCGCTAGCTGTTTCAGCGACGGCAGCGGGTTTCCCGCGTAACGCAGCGCGCTGTAAATATCGTTCTCAATCACCACGGTCGCTTTGTCGCGCGCCTCTCGCAGCACCGACTCACGCTCCGCCAAAGGCATCGTCAATCCCGTCGGATTCTGGAAGTTCGGCGTCAAGACGGCAATCTGCTCCAAGCCTTTCTGATAGTTCACAAGCCGCGCGCCGCCCTCCAGCAGAATGTTTTTCAACCCTGGGTATATGGGATCTTCAACGGCCACGCGCGCACCCGGCCGCACCAGCGCCCGGCGCAAAAGGTCGAGCGCCTGCTGGCACCCGCTCGTGATCAGAAGATCGTCATCCGGACCCATCGCGTCTTCCCGACGGGCTTGTTCCAGAAGATAGTTTCGGAGCGGCTCGTATCCGCCGGGGGATCCCAATTGGAGGATCGAACCCAGATTTCCACTGCCCAGAACCTCCTCGCAGCTCTGCTGAAAGTCTTCCACGGGAAAAAGTTCTTCCGGCGGGCGCGATGCCGCAAAACTGATGGCCGCCGGATTCACGGCGAACTGGCGGGCCGGCCGCGCCAACAGATTGGACCAGTCGACCTGCGCAGTGGCCGAACGCCGAGCCACAAAGCTGCCACGACCCACATGGCCGGCGATCAGCCCCTTCTGCTCCAGCAACTCGTAGGCGGCTGAAACGGTAGTTCGGTTGACGCCCAGCAGGCCAGCCAATTCACGAGTGGCTGGTAGTCGTTCGCCCGTCGCCAGCTCGCCCGAGGCGATCTGACGCTCGAAACAGCCACAAAGCTGCCGGTAGAGCGGCGTTTGCGACGACGGGTCGAGATGTGGTAGCAGATCCATCCAGTCCAATAATAACAGATTGGACTGAGCACAGTATCATTCGAATGCGGTGATATATCGCTTGCGTGAAACGATTAACCCTTCGATGAGTTGTTGCCTCACCGCTGGGCCGCGGCGCGAGCGTGATTCGACATTTATCAGGATCGCGCTTCGCTAGGGCTGCCCGCTAGAGTGGTGTTCATCTGATGCTTACGCTTTCCTGGGTATGACGCCGAGGAAGAGACATCGTAAAAGACAACCTCTCACCTATTTATTTGGCTATTGACGCCCTCGGATAGAGCTTGGCCGGTTCCGGATCACATGTCCCTGGCACCAGCGAACGGCGCGTCTAGATTTGTAGACTGTCCGTGTTGGCTCGTTGCCGCGTTCGGGAAAAGCGATTTCGAATTCCTAGGTTCGCGCCTCTATTTCAAGTCGTCCGGGTAGACGACGGACGTGATCGTGAAGATTCTGATCGCGCCGCCAGGATAAAAATCGAACCAGATCTGGCCACTGCCTAAGGTGAACCCCTTCGAGCCCACCCGGCCCAAACAAGCCGGCTCCTGCCTCGCCAACAACGACTTCATTTCAGGGGTGAAGATCCTCTGAAAGAGCCTGATGAACTCGGCCTTCGAACGCACCTGCATATTCCCCCTTTCGTCGCCGAAACTCAAGGGGTACGACATCATGGCAGCGACCCGCTTGCTGTCGCCCTTCGCTACCGCCGTCTGAAGCACGGCGAGAAATGAGCTGACGGCTTTCACGTCGTCCGGCGGCTCCAGAAGAAGATCCCCGGGTTGGCAAGGGCTGAGGCCGCGCGCTAGGTTTGGGGACAACAACAAAAGGGCGAAGAAAGCAACGAACAGTTCCTTCATCGTTCGAGCCTCATTTCCCACACGTAGGAGAATAGACCCCGTTCACAAACATTTGCACCTCTGCGGCCCTCCTGGGGATTATGCCCCGGCCGCCCGCAGTTAGGGACATGATGGCTGGAGAGATCTGGTCCAGGTTCCCGGTCGTCAGAGTCGTCCAGACATCGTGGTTGAGCAGCCCGTGCTTGCCGCCCGGCGTCCCTGGACCCATGTTGAAGTACAGGTCCACTAATGCGTCTTGCTGGTTCTGGGTTAAGTAGGAAGTGTTCTGTTGTACCCACGCCATCGCGGCGTCATAGTCAGCCTGTAGCTTCGCCTCGGCCTCCGCTTCGGTCTCCCCCTGATAGGCTGTTATGTCGGAAGCGCTGCATGCCCCGAAATGGAGGAACTGGCCAAACCCGGTCGTGCAATTCTGTAGCGAGTCGTTGTAGGCGCCGTAACCATGTATGCTGTGCCCCTCG
>PLFE01000141.1:8299-10414 GCA_003136675.1 Bryobacterales bacterium | reverse complement strand
ACGTAAACATAGCGGTTCATCGTCTGCGGATTACTCAAATCCACCGCACTCAGCCCGGCCGGGTCCGGACTCACCCACCTTCCTTCATCCTGATGGTAAAGCCGCGCCGTAGCCTGGTATGCATCCGCGATTGAACCTTCATCCGCGATCCCCAGCATCCCCGCAAAGTATCCGTTGTGACCGCCAGGGTAAGTCGCATACTTCTCCCCGAATGCCGTGAACGCGCCGCCCACATTGGGGTTCGGCGTCCCACCCGGCCATGAAAGCACCACCTCGCTCCCCTGCCAGTTCGGATGCCGGTACTGCGCCAGTCCGCCGCTGTTATAGATTGCCTGCCCGCCGCCCGGCAGTGGAATTCGAATATTCTCCGCCGTCAACCCCTGCGCCAGCGATAACTGGTAAGTCGGGGCAAACGGAGGATACAGCATCTGTTCGTAAGTCCCGCTGATATCCACCTCCACGCGCCGGTCCAGCGCGTCAAACTTCCCCGCAACTCCCCCGACTGAAATCAGATTTCCGTCCGAATCCCACCCATAAGTGTGAAAGCCATCGGATGTTAGATTCCCCGCGGAATCATAGGAGAGCGTTCCAGAGGGTATGGTCGCAAAGCGATTGGTGGCGGCGGCGTAAGTGGGCGCGAAGGTAGTTCCGGGACTGCCGCTAATCATCCCTTTCGAGATGTTACCGTAAGCGTCGTAACTATAGGCCGCGCCCCAAACGGTTCCGCAGTTATGCGTCAAAAGGCGGCTCAGGTCGTCATAAGTGAACGTGCAGGTCTGGGAATCAGCCGAATAGAATCCATCCGTGATATTTAACCCTTTCACCGTGCCGTTCGTGTTGTTCGTGATGGTCGCCTGGTAGCTTAGATTGTTCACCGCGTCCACATTGATGGTCCAGCCGGTGGGCCGCTCCGTATTGGGATCGTAGGAGAACGTGTCGTTGTCCGAGCCGCTGTGCGAGCCGTAATTCACCTGAGTCACGTTGCTGGACCCATCATACAGGGTCTCGGTCACGGGGCTCTGCCCGGAGCTTGAAGTGATGCTGTAGGCGACGCCAGCTTTCTTCACGAATGGCTCCCATACAAGGGTTAACCAAATGGTTTGCCGTGCCGATTGCTCCGCGCTTGCTCAGCGAGTGGGCTCAAAAACCACCCCCATCTGTCTGCCCGTCGCCTCGTCAAGTATTCCGCAAATATCGCCAATTAGCCTTCTGGATACTGGGTTTCCCAACCCGGGCAGCAGTGATCGGATGCGCTCGCTGAGGCTGGCTGTAAGCTCGAGCTCCACTGCGACCCGGAGGTGACGGTAGAACAGCCTGGACATAAACTCGTCGGTCCCGGGTAACACGGGTTGACTCGTCGGCAATTCCGCTGAAACGGAGTCGAGGTCCTCATCCCGGATCGCAATATAAAGCTGCCTGTCGTCAGGGGAGGTGGGAAGCAGTTTGTCGCTCTCGGGGTCGAACTGGAAGGCGTCGGTTCTGCGAACCAGGAAGATATCGTAGGCCGAGAACCCGGACACCCGCTCCAAAGTACTCGTGGGCGGTTTCGGCCCGCTTACCCTACCGCCCTCCGACTTGATCCGGCCGCGGATGTACGTGCCAAACACTTCGACCTCGTGCTCGAGCAGCAGTGCGGAAACGAAAGGATGGGAGGGCCTTGCGCCGAGTGGAGCGGCCGACACCTCAACGCCGCGTTCGTTAAAAGCGCTCCCCGCCGACCACCGCAGTGCCCCGCTGAACGCGGTGATAGCCGCCGCCAGCCACCCAGACAACGTAGGCTCCAGAGGCTCCCAATCGACCACAAACGACAGGCCCCATCCCGCCTTCTCAAAGCGGCTCACCGCCGTTAGGACGGTCTCAACCGCCCCCAGTTCTGAGAACGCCGATCTTATGTTTTCGCCGATCCACTGAATCCGCGGACTGCCGTCGTCCTGCATGGTTGCTCCTCAAGTTACACGTCTGCGCCTCATGCGAACAGGCGCAAGTGACCATTAGCACGCGCACATGCGCCCCTACTGGAGGGCGCTTGGCTTCCCCGGATACGAGGTCTGCACTGTCTGGCAGTCGCTCCCAACCACCACGGTGTTGTAGGAACCATGTATGCTGTGCCCCTCG
>PLFE01000141.1:0-8219 GCA_003136675.1 Bryobacterales bacterium | reverse complement strand
ACGTAAACATAGCGGTTCATCGTTCTCAAAGAATACCTCTTCTCCTTGACAGCTTAGGAGAGGCAGCGCTAGACTCCTCAGTAGATTAGGAGTGTGAATTGTCCGAACAGGCCCAGCT
Source organism: Bryobacterales bacterium (assembly GCA_003136675.1). Taxonomy (GTDB): domain Bacteria; phylum Acidobacteriota; class Terriglobia; order Bryobacterales; family Bryobacteraceae; genus Bog-113. The sequence continues at coordinate 8,101 of PLFE01000141.1, read as the reverse complement.
TCTTCCAGGAACCCTCGATCTTCTCATTTTGAAAGCTGTGTCTCTCGGTGCTCTGCACGGCTACGGGGTTCTTTTGCGCATTGGGCAAATCTCCGAAAAAGCCTTGCTGATTGAGCAGGGAGCGCTCTATCCCGCATTGTTCCGTCTGTTGCGCCAGGGCCTTCTGAAAGCGGAATGGGGCACGTCGGAGAATAATCGCCGGGCCAAATTCTACGAACTCACGCCTCTCGGACGCAAGCGGCTGCAGGAAGAAACGGATGGTTGGCGCCGCCTTGCCGCCGCAATGGGTTCCGCCCTGGGCGCCCGACCGGAGGAGATATGACATTCAAACGGCAAGGCGACGACGACGTGGAGCAGGAATTGCGCTCCCACATCCAGCACCGCGCGGACGATCTGGAACGGTCGGGTCTCCCGCGTGCTGAAGCCGAACGCCGCGCACGCATCGAGTTCGGCGGCCACGGGCGGTTCAAAGAAGAGTGCCGCGAAGCGCTCCGCGGCAACTTTCTCGAAACTTGCTTCCAGGATCTCCGCTTCAGCCTTCGTGTGTTGCGCAAGTCCCCTGCCTTCGCCATCGTCGCCGTTATAACGCTGGCTGTGGCAATTACCGCGAATGCGGTAGTGTTCGGCATATTGAATGCCTTGATCCTGCACCCGCGGAACGCACCCCGGGCGGAGAGCCTTTACGGTATTGAACGAGCGAGCGATAAGTTTGCGCCGGAGTCCTATCTCGATTACCTCGATCTGCGCGATAGAAACCGCAGCTTCGAGGGTCTGGCGGCCTACGCGCTGATGCCCGCGGGCCTCGACTCAGGTAAAGATTCATCCGGCGTCTGGGGCTTTCTGGTCAGCGGAAATTATTTCGACGCGTTGGGGGTGAAGCCGTATCTTGGCCGCTTCTTCCATGGCTCCGATGAGCACGGTCCCAACAGCGCTCCGTATATGGTGCTCCCTTACGCGTATTGGCACAGCCACTTTCAGGACGATCGCGGAGTGGTGGGCCGGGTGGTTCGGCTCAACAAACAACCTTTCACCGTACTCGGCGTCGCGCCGCCTGACTTCCAGGGGACGTTATTGTTCATGTCGCCCGCCTTCTTTGTGCCCGTCGTAAACAAAGCACAACTGGATGGCGACGAGGTCCTGAACGATCGCGGAAACCCATACCTGCTGATGGTCTTGGGACATCTGAAGCCGGGAGTCACTCAAGCACAGGCAATCTCCGATCTGAACTCGATTGGCGGCTACCTGGGAAAGACCTATCCAGCGGACCACGCCAATCTGACCTTTATGCTCACGCGACCCGGCTTGGCCGGGGACTTGCTCGGCGGCCCGGTCCGCGGATTCGTAAGCGCCCTGCTGCTGCTGGCCGGTTTGATTCTGCTGGCCGCCTGTGCGAATCTCGGCAGCTTGTTTGCCGCGCGCGCCACAGACCGTTCGCGGGAAGTGGCTCTGCGGCTCGCGTTGGGGTCCAGCCGCAACCGGATTCTCCGGGGACTGTTTACCGAAGCTCTGGTGGTTTCCATGGCCGGGGGCGCAGTGGGACTCGTGGCCAGCGTGGCCCTGTTGCGCGGACTCAGCGTTTGGCAGCCTATGCCCACGATTCCGCTCCAGATCCCCGTGAATCCCGACGCCACTGTTTATGCTGTCGCATTGGTGCTGGCTCTGGTGAGTGGAATCCTCTTCGCCGTTGTTCCCTTGCGCCAGGTGCTCCGGACCGATCCGTATGAGATCGTGAAGTCAGGATCAAGAACTACCCGAGGACGGCGGATCGGCATGCGAGACGTGTTGCTGGTCGTGCAAATTACAATCTGTGCGGTGCTGGTTACTTCTTCGTTGGTTGCCGTGCGTGGCCTGGCGCGCTCCATGCGGAGCAATTTCGGGTTTGAACCAAAGAACGCGCTGCTGGTGAATACGGTTCTGACCATGGCCGGCTACAGCGGCGATGGCGTGCCCGCCATGCAACATCGCATGATCGACGCCCTGCAGGCGATTCCCGGCGTGCAGTCCGCGGGATTGACTTCCTGGCCTCCCTTGCGAGGGGGTTGGGTTCAATCGCATGTCTTTGCCGACAAAACGACGGATCTGCGTCCCACCAATCGCGCGGCTGAGGCCTTCGTCTACAACATCTCTCCCGGCTACTTCCATGCCGCTGGGACGTCGCTTTTGGCAGGCCGCGCTTTCACATGGCACGACGACAAAAACTCGCCGCGCGTCGCGATCGTGAATCCGCAGTTTGCACGTCTGACCCTGGGGCCGGCAACCAACCCGGTGGGCCGGTATTTCAAAATGCCGGATGGGACGCGCGTTCAGGTGGTGGGTATAGCGGAACAAGGAAAATACCTGACGCTCGCCGAGGACCCACAGCCGGCCATGTTTCTCCCAGCTTTGCAGATGCCCTCGCCGGTGACAAACCTGGTGGTGCGCTCAGACCGCGATCAGCAGCAACTGGCGGCGGACATCAGGCGCACCCTGCACGGTCTGGATGAAGGCATGCCTTTGGATATCCAGACGTGGACCATGGACGTCGCCCTATTTGCCCCGCGCATTGCGACGATGTCCCTGGGCGTGCTGGGACTTCTGGGCGCGATGCTCTCCATCACCGGCATCTTTGGAATGGCGGCATACTCCGTCAGCAGGCGGCTGAAGGAGTTGGGGATTCGTATCGCCCTCGGCGCGCAGCGGGGCGAGCTTTTGCAAGCCGCGCTGGGACGAGCTTTCCAGTTGCTGGCTTTTGGGTCGGTTGCAGGACTGGCGCTCGGAATTCTCGCCAGCCGGATACTGGCGGCCATCGTGTATCAGGCGACCCCGCGGGATCCCCTGGTGTTGGCCGGCGTCGTTGTAGCGATGGCGTTGCTGGGATTACTCGCCACGTGGATTCCAGCGCAACGCGCTTTGTCGGCGGATCCTTTGTCGCTGTTGCGCGAGGAGTAAATCTGGTTTGAAAGCTGCCGTCTACCGCAGATACGGCCCGCCAGACGTTCTTCAAATCGAGGACGTGGAAGAGCCTGTTCCCAAGGACAACGAAGTTCTAGTTCGAATCGTCGCGACCACGGTTTGCGCGGCGGATTGGAGGCTCAGAAAAGCCGATCCATTCTTCATCCGATTCATGAACGGCCTATGGCGGCCGAAGAAGATCCCGACGCTGGGGATGGAGTTCGCCGGCAAAGTCGAGTCGGTGGGTAAGGCCGTGACGCACTTCGCAATTGGCGACGAGGTGTTCGGGGCGACTGGTTTCAAGTTTGGTGCTTACGCCGAATATGTGTGCGTGCCTGAGGGTCGCACACTCGCCATCAAACCGGATAACATAACGCACGAGGAAGCCGCGGCGGTTTGGTTCGGTGGAATCTCGGCGCTGCATTTCCTGAGGAAAGCGAAGATTCAGGCTGGACAGAAAGTGCTGATCTATGGCGCGTCGGGGAGCGTGGGCACCTTCGCGGTGCAACTGGCGAAGCACTTCGGCGCGCAGGTGACGGGCGTCTGCAGCGCCGCGAATCTGGATCTGGTGAAGTCACTCGGCGCCGACGAGGTAATTGACTACACGAGGGACGATTTTTCGAAAGCCGGCAGAATCTACGACATCGTCCTCGATACGGTGGGGAAGAGTGGATTCCGGCGGAGCATGAAATCGCTCAAGCGAGGCGGTTTTTATGTTCTGGTGGCGGGTTCGTTGTGGTCATCCTGGTTCGGAGGGATGTGGGCGGCCGCCACAGGGGCAGGGAAGGTGGTGAGTGGAATCGCCAGCGGTGGGCCCGAAGCTCAGACTTTTCTCAAGGGCCTGATCGAAGTCGGCAAGCTCAGAACAGTGATCGACAGATGCTATCCGCTGGAGCAGATCGCCGAGGCTCACCGTTACGTCGAGGCTGGACACAAGAAAGGAAACGTGATCGTCAACATTCCACGACGCTGACCGCCAGGCCGCCCAGCGAGGTCTCCTTATACTTCGACTGCATATCCAGACCCGTCCGATACATCGTCTCGATGACCTGATCGAGCGAAACCTTGTGCTCGCCATGTCCGCTGACCGACATGCGAGCGGCGTTCACCGCCTTGACCGCACCAAACGCATTGCGCTCAATACAAGGAATCTGGACGAGGCCGCCAATCGGATCGCAGGTCATTCCCAGGTTATGCTCCATGCCCATCTCGGCCGCATTCTCGATCTCGTCGTTCGTGCCGCCAATCGCGGCGACTAACCCGCCGGCCGCCATGGAACACGCCACACCGACTTCGCCCTGGCATCCCACCTCCGCGCCTGAGATGGAAGCGTTCTCCTTATATAAGATGCCGATGGCGCCGGCGGTGAGGAAGTAGTGGAATAGCCCCTCGTCATTCGCGCCGTCGATGAACCGCTGGTAGTAGCGGCCTACCGCGGGAACGATTCCGGCAGCGCCGTTGGTGGGCGCGGTAACTACGCGGCCTCCCGCGGCATTCTCCTCATTCACCGCAATGGCGAAGACGTTGACCCAATCGAGCGGCGCCAGCGGATCTTTGGAGCCAATCGTTTCGATCCGCTTCGCGAGGCGCGGCGCTCGCCGCCGAACATTCAATCCGCCGGGAAGAATGCCTTCCGTGCAAAGGCCACGCTCCATCGATCCGAGCATCGCCCGCCAGATGCGGGTGACGCCGGCGCGGATCTCGGCTTCGGAACGCCAGGCCTTTTCGTTCTCCAGAAGCACTCGCCATATCGGCCACTGGTGGTCGCCGGCGATGCGCAGAAGCTGGTCCGCGCTGCCGAACGGAAAAGGTACAGGGGCGCGGCCCGCCGCCTGCGCCGCCGCGCCTTCGAGCTGGATGAATCCGCCGCCAATCGAATAATAGACCTGACTGAAAAGCGACTCGCCGTTCGCGCCGAACGCAGTGAAGCGCATGGCGTTGGGATGCCCGGGCAGAACCAGTTCGCGATGAAACAAAATCGGACACGAGATGACGCCGCGGCCGAGCGCGCGAACTGTTTCCGCACCGCGGATGCGGTTCACGGCATCGGGATCCACTTCGTCGGGCTTCTCGCCGCTCAGCCCCAGCAAGATCGCCGTATCGGTGCCGTGTCCCTTGCCGGTGAGCGCCAGTGACCCATACAGCTCCGTTCGAATCGCCGAGCTCCGATCGAGCAATCCGCGCCGGTCGAGTTCTGTAACAAAGGCGAAGGCCGAGCGCATCGGCCCCACGGTATGCGAACTCGACGGCCCGATGCCGATCTTGAAAAGCTCAAAAATGCTGGTGCGCATGATGCTTACTTCCAGTCGAGAATCACTTTGCCTGAATTCCCGGAGCGCATCACTTCAAAGCCTTTCTCAAATTCCGTGTAGTGCAGGCGGTGCGTGATCACGGGCGCGATATCGAGGCCGCTCTCCAGCATCACGGTCATCTTGTACCAGGTCTCATACATCTCCCGGCCGTAGATTCCCTTGATGGTGAGGCTGCTGAAAACCACGGTGTTCCAGTCGATTGCGATGGGTTCGGACGGAATGCCGAGCATTGCTATTTTTCCGCCATGGCACATGTTGTCGAGCATGGAACGGAAGGCCGAAGGGTTGCCCGACATTTCCAGACCGACGTCAAACCCTTCGGCCATGCCGAGTTGCTTCTGGGTGTCTTTGAGGTTGCCGGAGCGAACATCGAGCGCCACAGTGGCGCCCATCTTGCGCGCCAGATCGAGGCGGTATGGATTCACATCGGTGATGACGACAAAACGCGCGCCCGCGTGCCGCGCGATCGCGACGGCCATGATTCCGATGGGCCCTGCGCCGGTGATGAGGACGTCCTCACCCAGCACCGGAAACGACAGCGCGGTGTGCACCGCGTTCCCGAACGGATCGAAAATGGAAGCGACCTCGCGATTGATGCCGGGGCGCTGGTGCCATAGATTGGCCATCGGCAGAGCGATGTATTCGGCGAATGCGCCGGGCCGGTTCACGCCCACGCCTTTGGTATGCGGGCACAGATGCCGGCGTCCCGCCAGGCAATTCCGGCAATGCCCGCACACCACGTGACCTTCTCCGCTGACGACGTCGCCCGGAAAGAAATCGGCCACGTTGGCCCCCACCTCAACCACCTCACCGACGAATTCATGACCGACAACCATGGGTACGGGGATGGTCTTCTGGGCCCACGCGTCCCAGTTGTAGATATGGAGATCGGTTCCGCAAATGCCGGTCTTATCGACTCGAATCAGGACATCATTGATGCCGTATTCAGGCCTTGGGACGTCTTCCAGCCACAGCCCCGGAACGGACTCTTTCTTAACTAGCGCTTTCATTCGTAATCATTCCCCTTGCCGATCCGAACCCGATCGAGCGGTAGCCCGGCGCCTCGCAACGCCCGCGAAAAATCACTTCGTCGCCGTCTTCCAGGAACTGGCGCGTTTCGCCATTCGGCAACGACAGCGGGTCAGTTCCGCGCCACGTAAGTTCCAGCAGGCACCCGCGATTCTCTTTCTGTGGGCCTGAGACGGTGCCGCTTCCAATGAGATCGCCCGGTTTCAGCGGACAGCCGTTCGATGTGTGGTGCGTGATCATCTGGCCCAGTGTCCAGTATAAAGACGCCACCTGGCTGTGGCTGATGCGGATTGGTTCCGGCATCTGCGCGGTCCGCAGCCAGGCTTCCAGCGCGATGCGAAACGCGCCGGGCGCGGTTTGCGAAAGATAATCGAGCGGGGGCGGATCGCGGGGCGGGCGCGGTTCCGGGTCGCATCGAAACGGCTCGAGCGCTTCCAGGGTTACGATCCACGGCGAAATGGTGGTGGCGAAGTTCTTGGCCAGAAACGGCCCCAGCGGCTGGTATTCCCAAGCCTGTATATCGCGCGCGGACCAATCGTTCAACAGGCAGACGCCGAAGAGGTGGTCTTCGGCTTCTGCGATGGGAATCGGGGCGCCTTGCTGGTTGCCTGGCCCGATGAAAGCGCCGAGTTCCAGTTCGTAATCGAGGCGTTCGGTGCGGGCGAACTGCCCTTGCCTAATTTGCCCGCTGGGACGCCGCACGGGCGTGCCGCTGACCACGACAGAGGACGCCCGCCCGTGATAAGCGATGGGCACCCACTTATAGTTCGGAAACAGAGGATCGGCAGGCCGGAACATCGTGCCTACATTTGTCGCGTGGTGCAGGGAGGCGTAGAAATCGGTGAAGTCGCCGATGGAGCAAGGGAGCAGAAGTTCGGCTTCCGCGAGAGCCGTGAGGTTTCGATCGGCGCCGGTTTGATACTCCGACAGATACCTGCTGATGACGCGCCGAAGCGCGATGCGCCGTTCCCGCGGCTGGGCCATCACGGCAGCTAACGATTCGACGCCGAAGGCGCTCGAAGCATCCAGAATCCGATCCCCAATCGCGATGCCGGGAAGTGATTGCTCCTGGCCAGGTTTGCGGAACGTGCCCCAGGGCAGGTTCTGTATGGGAAATTCGCAATCCGGGTGATTGGCGGATGCGACCCAGCTTTCGAGCTGCGGCGAATGGGTCTGGTCGATGTTCCTAGTCCCCGGCAATATGATGCAGCTCGGCGGGATGCAGCACGGCATCGGCTTGGGCGGCGGTGAAATCCGTGACCCGTGAGGAATGATTCATGGAGCAGAACTTGGGTCCGCACATGGAGCAGAAAGCCGCTTCCTTGAAACCCTCTTCCGGCAGCGTTTCATCGTGCATCGCCCGCGCTGTTTCCGGATCAATTGAAAGAGCAAACTGCTGCTTCCAATCGAAGGAATAGCGCGCGCGCGAAAGAGCGTCATCGCGATCGCGGGCGCCTGGACGATGCCGCGCCAAATCCGCCGCGTGGGCCGCGATCTTGTACGCGATGATGCCCTGCTTCACATCTTCCTTGTTGGGCAGACCGAGATGCTCTTTCGGCGTCACATAGCAGAGCATGGCCGCGCCGTGCCAGCCGATCATGGCCGCGCCGATGGCGCTGGTGATNNACCAGCGGGCCGAGCGTATAGAAAGGAGCTTCACTGCAAAGCTCTTTTTCCTTCTCAACCTGCAACTGAATCTGATCGAGCGGAATGTGGCCGGGGCCTTCCACCATCACCTGGCAATCGTATTCCCATGCCTTCCGCGTGAGTTCGCCCAAAGTTTTCAGCTCGGCGAATTGGGCCGCGTCGCTTGCGTCCGCAATGCAACC
>PLFE01000029.1 GCA_003136675.1 Bryobacterales bacterium | reverse complement strand
GCGTTAGCGGTTTAGTTCACTGTAAAATCGGATCTTCGCAACACGCTACCATTGGCTCGAACGTGTCAGAAGAACCTCCCCGGGAGCCCCTTCCCGCGCCAGTGGCGATCCTGTTGATCATTTACGGCGTGATATTGGTGCCGTGGATTCCATACTTTACCTTGATGGGATCGGGGATGGCATTTGAGGGCGGGCACACACGCAGCGCGTACTGTTTCGTGACAGTGGTTTGGGCTTATCCGTTCGTTTATCCGTGTTGACCTTGCGAAGGCGCAGGCGACCGTTCGCAGCCAATGAGGTGCCCCCCGGTCCCGATGGGTGTACTTGGCGACGAAAACTCGTTGAATTGTCGGCTTATGGGGACGGTGCAAGGTTGCTTCGGCTGGTCGTGACGGTCATACACTAAAACCATGGATCAAACACGTTCAACGGCCTTACGGCATCTCGAATATCACGCATGGGCGACGGCCAAGACTCTCGAATCCGTCACACCTCTTTCGCACGAAGAACTGCTCCGCGACATGCGGACTTCCCACTCCAGTGTCTGGGGAACGCTGGAACACACTTACCTGGCGGATTCCCTCTGGCTGAAGCGGCTCAACGGCGACGGCAATGCGAAACTGGCCGACGCGGAGGCGGTTTCGGATCTGGCTGGGCTGCAGACGAGGTGGCAGGCGACACAGGCGGGTTTGATTTCCTTCGCGGGTTCACTTAGCGACGCCGATGGGACGCGCGTAGTGGATTATCGATTCCTCAGCGGCAAGGAAGCGCGATCGCCGGTGTACGAAAATCTGTTGCACGTGGTGAATCACGGCACCTATCACCGCGGCCAGATCGTGACCATGCTGCGGCAGTTGGGCGCGGAACCCATCGCCACCGACTTCATTACTTTCGTCAGGACAACGATGGACTATTAGAAAGAGCGGGGCGCAATCCGACGCGCCCCACAGAGGAAGGACATTCGGATACTGGGTTAGTAACGAGCCGGCCGAATTGCTCTCAAAATATTTTCAAAAAAGTGTGACCGCTAAATCGCCGCGGCGAACAAGACCTTGGTGGGCTTCTGCAGCGTGGCTCCCGCTGGTTCCAGGCTCACCGCCACGGCCCTCACCGAATTCGGGTCCACCGCACCCGGAATGATGGTGATCGCGCTGCCGTTGGCGTCCGGCGTAAACGCCTCAACGGCGCGCGGCGCGCCCGAAGCGGGAACGATCCACGTTTCGTAGTTCCATCCCGCTGGGGCGGGGGCCAGCGTTCCGGCCACCATGACTATGCCCAGCTTGGCGTGCACGAAAACGCTGCCGTGCGGCGCGGCTCCTGGACCGAAGGTGACGAGGCGTGTGCCTGGGGCCTGCAAAATCCTGGAAACATCGGCCACCCTGGCCAGTTCTAAGGCGTTGCGCCTCGTGGCCTGGGCCATCTCGGTTTGCAGCTCGCGATTCTGCAGAAACAATCCAATCGCCGCAAGGAAGCAGGCCGCAGCGGTGAGCGCGAAGGCCCAGAACCAATTCCGCCGCGGGCGCGCTTCGCCGAATCCAGCGAGCACGCGCTGCCGCAAATGCGCCGGTGGTTTCACCAGCGTCACGGTCCCGGAGAGGATGGCATTTTGCAACAAAGCCTGTTCGATGGACGCGCGGCACTGCTCGCAACCCGCGGCCAGGTGCTCGTCGATTCGTTCCGTCTCACTCGCGTCCAGAAGGCCCAGCGAATAGAGTTCGTACAACTCCCGGAAATCGGCGCAGTTGTCCAGGTTGTTCATTGTGCCGCGCTCCCTTCCGCTGCTTCCCGCAATACCCGCAACGCGCTTCTGACTAATCCTTTTACCGTGCCCAGCGGCTTGTGAAGCTTGTCCGCAATCTCCGCCTGGGTCATGCCCTCGAAGTGAGTGAGTTCAATCACCTCGCGTTGCGTCTCGTTCAAGCTGGTCAGGGCTTGTTCCACCGCCCGGCGCTGCACCACGTGGTCGGTCCGGGGGCCGGACGCGATGGCGAAATGACCGGCTCGCTCCAGTTCGTCGAACGATGTGAGTTCGGTTGCCGCGCCGCGTACCGACCGCAAATGGTCGAACGCGCGATTGCGGGCAACGGTTACCAGCCAGGGCTCCAGCCTTCCCTTCTCCGCGTCGAAGGTATGGATGCGGTTCCAGATCCGGAAGAACGTTTCTTGAACCAGATCTTCGGCGGTCGACTGGTCACGCACGGCCCGGAAAATGATGCTGTAAAGGAGGCCGCCGAAGCGGTCGTACAGGACGGCCATGGCCGCGGCCTCGCGTTGTTTTAACCGCGTGACCAGAGCCTGATCGTCTTGCGCCTCCGGTGAGGTTGTTCTACGGGGAAACGTACCACTCACTCGGTTTGCGTGTGCTCCTCTCAAGATGCCGGCAACATCGGCGCGGACTGCAAAGTGGACCGATGTTGCCAGCATACCGTACCCCCGAACTGAACTTCTAAGTAAGTCGCCCGNNGCACCCTTTGCGGGCTAGCTGGCCGGCTGCAACACCGTGTCCACAACCTGGATGACGCCGTTCGACTGGAAGACGTTCTTGACGGTGATCATGGCCGAATCGCCCTTCTCGTCATGAATCACGACATGTCCGTCCATCATGGTGGCCGTCAGTGTTCCGCCACTCGCCGTCTTCAGCGTTGCTGTACCGTTGCCCGCCTTGATCTGCTTCTTGAGATCGTCCACACTAAGGCGTCCCGGCACCACGTGATAGGTGAGGATCTTGGTGAGCATCTCTTTGTTTTCCGGTTTCAGCAGCGTATCCACGGTACCGGCCGGCAATTTCGCGAAGGCCTCATTGGTGGGCGCGAATACTGTGAAAGGCCCCGGCCCTTCGAGCGTATCCACCAAACCAGCGGCTTTCACGGCGGCCACGAGCGTGGTGTGATCTTTTGAGTTCACGGCGTTTTCAACAATGTTTTTGGTGGGGAACATCTTGCTGCCGCCGACCATGGGGTCGGTTGCGGCGAATGCGGCCAGGCCGCCTAAGAGCGCGACTGATGCGAATAATGTCGTCTTTTTCATTTCTTTCCTCCGAGTTTGTTTTGTTACTCGTTTTCTAATACGGAGGAAGTGGGGAATTGGATGTTGGCTTACGGATAGCAGGATGCTGGAGGTTCGGGACCCGCGACATGCTCCGGCGTGGGACTGGCGGCGGATTCGTCAGGGGTTGCACTTAAGGTCAAAGTAAATCCAATTAGTTTGCCGGAGCGCCAGCGCGGGTCGGTAAAACCGAGCGTAACGAGCATTCCCCGCAGCTTGAAATGCCGGAGGGTACTGTATTCCGGATAATCGAGACATGGCGCGCGAAGCTGGGCGGCATGCATGCGGCCGCGGTTCAAGCGGTCGGTGGCTGGGGCCAGCAGATCGCCGCTGCGGAGATATCTGCCTTTTACCGCGAATAACGCACACTGAAAATCCCCGGAGAAGTTGATCTCGGAATCATCGGGGTAGTCTCCGCTATGACATTCCAGTTTGTAGATGGGGGTGGCGAGTGTGTCCTTGATGAAAGTAACAACGGAGGGTTCCGAGCCGGGCTTGCCTGAATTGACGAAGACATGCTTTTCTTCAAGAGGGCGGATGGGCCGCCATTGATTCACCTGGGCGGAGAGGTTGATTGCAAACATCATGACGAGCAGGAGGGCGGATGTCGGCATTGCTTCCAGTATATTTCCGGTGAGGTGAAACGGCGATCCTTCTTGGCTTCTTGGCGGAGGAGAGCGCGCGGACTGAAGTCCACGCCACCAATGATGGCGGCTTCTACTTGTTCGCGTTCAACTCTTTCACAATGCTGCCGACAAATACCTTGGCGTCGCCAAAAAGCATCAGCGTGTTATCCATGTAATAGAGCTCGTTATCGATTCCGGCGAAGCCCGCGCTCATGCTGCGCTTGATCACCATGACTGTTCTGGCGCGATAGGCTTCCAGAATCGGCATCCCCGCAATGGGGCTATCCTTTACGTTCTTCGCCGCCGGATTCACCACATCGTTCGCGCCAATCACCAGCGCGACATCGGCCATCGGGAATTCGGGATTGATCTCATCCATCTCGATCAGCTTGTCGTAAGGCACGTCCGCTTCCGCCAGCAGCACGTTCATGTGTCCCGGCATGCGCCCGGCCACGGGGTGAATCGCAAAACGCACATCAATGCCGCGCTTGGTAAGCACATCGAACAACTCCCGCAGCTTATGCTGCGCCTGCGCCACGGCCATGCCATAGCCCGGAATCACGATCACACTGCGCGCCGCATCCAGCATCTCGGCCGCTTCCTCCGGGCTCGCCGAGCGCACCGGACGCGCTTCTATCTTTCCCGAAGACGTTTGCACCTGCCCGAACGCGCCGAACAACACGTTGGCGAAAGAACGGTTCATGGCCTTGCACATGATGATGGCCAGAATCAAGCCGGACGACCCATCGAGTGCGCCCGCAATAATCAGCAGCTTGTTATCCAGCGCGAATCCCATGGCGCTCGCCGAAAGGCCGGCGTAGGAATTCAGAAGCGCGATCACGGTCGGCATATCCGCGCCACCGATCGGGATAATCAGCGACACGCCGAACAGCAGGGACAACCCCGCGAAGATGGGAAACAGCCATGTGGTCTCGGGTGAGAAGATCAGGGCGATGCCCAGCCCCACCGCGGTCACGAACAGCATGAGGTTCACAATGTTCTGGCCCTTATAGGTGATGGGGCGCGTGGGCAAAATCTCCTGCAGTTTCCCGAAAGCCATCAGACTCGCGGTGAAGGTGAGGAAGCCGAGCAGCGTTTCCAGCACCAGCGCGAGCATGGTGAAGCCGTGCGGCGTGTGCCGGTAATATTCGGCAGTGCCGATCAGCGCGGAGGCAAGCGCACCGAAAGCGTGCGAGATCGCGGTCCGCTGCGGCACCGCCGTCATCGGCATCAAGTACGCGAGGGGAACGCCGATCGCCGAGCCCAGGAAGAAGGCGATCATGATCCAGGTGTAGTCCACTACCTCAAAACGCAGCAGGGTGCCCACCACGGCGAGCAGCATGCCCAGTTCGCCGGCGATGACGCCGCGCCGGGCCGTGGCCGGGGAGTTCATCCATTTGATGGCGAGAATGAATCCCGCCGCGGCCAGCATGTAGCAAAGGGGAAGCAGGTTCTCCATCATTTGCGGCCCGCGTCTCCCGTTTTGGGGTCGCGCTTCTTGAACATTTTGAGCATGCGGTCGGTGATCAGGTAGCCGCTCACCACGTTGATGGTCGCGGCGAGAACGGCAATGAATCCCAGCGTGCGCGTCAACACGGTCGCGTCCTTCTCGCCGGTGATGAGAATCGCACCCACCACGGAGATGGCCGAAATCGCATTGGTCAGCGACATCAGCGGGGTGTGCAGCAGGGGAGACACGCGGCGGATCAGCTCAAAGCCCAGAAACGCCGCAAGCATGAACACATACAGCCCGAACTCGTAACTTTTCATTTTTGTATTCCGGCCAGTTCCAAAATGCGCGGATGGACGATAGCGCCGTTGTGCGTCACCAGAGTTTCGCGAATAATCTCATCCTCGCGATTCAACACCAGTTGGCCATCTTTCACCAGCAGCTTCAGGAAGGCAGTGAGGTTGGAAGAGAACATCTGGCTGGCATCGTGCGGGGCGAGGGCCGGCACGTTCAGCGGGCCCCAGACGGTCACTTCGCCATGCAGATAGCGTTCGCCGGGGCGCGTCAATTCGCAGTTACCGCCGCGCTCGGCCGCCAGGTCGATGATCACCGAACCGGGCATCATCCCTTCCACCATCGCCTTGGTAATCAGCACAGGAGCTTTCTTGCCGGGCACGGCCGCGGTGGTGATCACCACATCCTGATCTTTCATAAACGCGCCCAGCAGTTCGGCCTGGCGGCGATAGAAATCCTCACCCATGGCCTTCGCATAGCCGCCTTTGTCTTCCGCACCCGTGGATTCCACTTCGAGGACGACGAACTTCGCGCCCACGCTCTCCACCTGCTCCTTCACGGCCGCGCGCACGTCGTAACCGGAGACCACCGCGCCCAGCCGTTTTGCCGTTGCGATGGCCTGCAGACCCGCCACGCCCGCGCCCAGCACAAACACTTTTACGGGCGCCAGCGTACCCGCCGCCGTCATCAGCATCGGGAAGATTTTGGAGAGAGCCGTGGCCGCCAGAAGGACCGCCTCGTATCCGGCAATGGTGGACATCGCCGAGAGAACGTCCATACTTTGCGCGCGCGTGATGCGCGGGATCAGTTCCATGGCGAATGACGTGACTCCGGCGCGCGCCAGTTCCCCCGCTTCGCTCCACGCGGTCAGCGGCTCGCTCATCCCGATCAGAGTTTGGCCCGAACGAAGCAGGGGAAGGTCGGCGCGTCCGGCGTCTGGATTTGCGCCCAGCGACCGGACCTGCGCGACAACGTCCGCGCGCCCGAAAAGTTCCTCGCGGCCCACTATCTGAGCGCCGCGCGCGACGTAGAGATCATCGGGAAATCCAGCCGCGAGGCCCGCTGTGTGCTCGATGAGCACGGAAACTCCGACTTTCCCTAGCGCTTCACAAGCGCGCGGGATCAACGCCACCCGGCGCTCTCCTGGAAAGGTCTCACGTGGACTTCCTACAGTTAGCCCCATCTTGTTCTGAGTTTCCTAGTATACTGTGGCGGACCGGCGCACGGGCGACTGGCTTCCGCGGGAAGAGAAGATCGGCATATAATATACTGGAATCGACCCCAATGTCCTGAAATCAGGCGCGTTACGAACGGAGAGGTGGCTGAGTGGTCGAAAGCAGCGGTTTGCTAAACCGTCGTAGGGGGAAACCTCTACCGGGGGTTCGAATCCCCCCCTCTCCGCCATAACCTGCATTTTAGAATCAATGAGTTACGGAAATTAAACACTAGTGCACCCCGATCGCACCCAGATCTGCGAAACTCGGGTGATGGCGCTGGAAATAATTGATCGAGAATCCCCCGAGCTTAGTTGCCGCGTCCGCATCGTCCGCCGACACTCCGCAAGGTGCAAGGACCCGAGGACCGGCACTCGCCTGACCGAACAGACCGACTGCCCCGGCAAGAACGCTTCCCGTAAGTGCCCGCTGATGCTCCGTGGTACGGTCAACGGGTCTGGTGGTCTCTCGATACCAGAACCCTTTCCGTTGCGATCGAGCGCGCCAAAGAGAAACTAGCTGCGGCGGACCGGGACAAGGCAAAGAGGCTCGCTGTTCCCGATGCGATTGAACGATTTCTGAAGGACAAGATCGCCACAAATTTCGAGGGCCAGGGGGTGGGTATGGGAAAATCGAGTTCCTGGATGCCTTCAACGTCGAACACCTGATCGATTTCCGGAATACATGGCAGGGAGCCTACGATCACACGAAGGGAGTCCGTCGCCCGAAGAGTCTGATTGGCAAGCAGAAATACCAAGAGACGCTAAAGGCATTCTTCCGGTTCGCTCACAACATTGGGTGGATCGCTGTCAATCCTGCCTCCGGACTCGCGCCCATCCGTGCCCCGCGGAGGAAAAGGCGATCGCCACACACACCCGATGACATCCGGCGTATTCTTGAGGCGGTCGAGCCTACGTTTCCCAAGACCGCGAATAAGACGCGAGCTTTCGTTCTGGTCTTGTGCTCGACGGGAATGCGGCTTGGCGACGTCGTGTCGTTACAGATAGACGCGGTGAACGGATCTAAGATCATGCTCGACACCGGAAAAACGGATGCTCCCGTTTATACCAGGCTAACACCGGCGGCAGTCGACGCACTAAGTAGCTTCCCGCCGACAAGCAAAAAGTATTTATCGACCCCCGCGCCAGCCGGGTCATCGAGCTGCGGTTTCTTGCGGGACTTACGGAAACCGAGGCGGCCGAAGTACTCGGGATCTCGCTCACCACGATGAGACGTGACTGGACGTACGGCCGCGCATGGTTACTTAGCAAGCTGAAACGTTGAAAATATATATCAGTCGATTCAACAGCAAATGTGATGTTGTACATCGATCGGGCTACCCGGGTTCCTGCTCGACTGGGGCCGACCCTGATTATCCGGGATCTCCCGGATCGACGAAGATACATCCCGCCGTCGCTATGGAACGAACTGGAACACGGTGCCTTCTACGGAGTTCGTGCTTCCGTAAAGTGCGCCCTTGCCGTCCGTAATCAGATCTGCGGGATTGGCTCCATCGCTGCCGCCCGTGAAGCTGTACAGCACNNGTTGGCCCCGCCTCCGGCGGTCGTCCCGTATAGCGTGCCGTTTGTGCCGAGCACCAAGGCCGACGGAAAGGAGCCATCCCCCGCAGCACCGAAGCTGTACAGCACAGTCTGCGTCCAGGCGCCGCCCGAGGAGGTGGGGGGCGTCAGAACGAAAAGCGAGCCCGAAGCCATGTCGCCGTCGGCGGTTGTGGCGCCGTAAAGCGAGCCATCTTTCCCGAGGACCAGGCCAACCGGATGGTCTGGGGTAAACCCGCTGTAATAGACCTCGCCCAGCACGGCTTCGGTCCATTCGCCCACACCTTCCTGCGGCGGTGTTACCTGGAAAACATAACCGCCTCCGCCGGTTTCCCTGCCTTCCGTAATGCCATAGAGTACGTCATTTTTGCCGAGCAACAGTGTCCCGTATGGGCCCGGCCCATCGTAGCCGCTCTCTGCAAACGCATACAATATTTTCTCGGTCCAGCCCGCGCCTTCCGCCGTGGGGGGTTCTAGGGCAAACACGGTACCGCAGCCCTCGCCTTGACAGACCGTGCCGCCGCCATTGAACGTAGTTCCGTAGAGCGACCCGTTCTTCCCGAATACCAGTTGCGACATGGGATTGGCGCCATCGGTGCCGCCTGCGAAATTGTATATCACGGTTTCGGTCCAGGGGGTGCCGGCGACGGCCGGAGGCGTTAACTGAAAAACCGTTCCTAAATTGCCGAACGCAGAATTCCCGCCGCTGAAAGTAGTACCGTAAAGGCGTCCGCTGTTGTCGAATACCAGTCCGGTCGAAGAGGGGTCTGACCCATCGGGCAACGGTCCAAAACTGTGAATGACGCTCTCGGCCCACTCACCTCCGCGAGCGGTCGGGGGCGCCATTTCGACCACCGCTCCGCTCTCGTCCTCGCCGCCAACTGCAGCGCCATAAATGGCTCCGGTCGCGTCATGCACCATTTCGCCGGTGGGCGCAAGGCCGGCGAATGTAAAGAGCGTCGTCAGCTTCGATGCGCTCGGTTGTTCCTGCGCCAGACATGTGCCCGTGCAGGCCGCAGCCGTGCTAAGGATAGTGGCGAGCATTCTTGTTCCATACATAAGCTTTCCTCTTTCGCCCGGGTAGTGAACCAATCCCGGCGCTCAACTCTAGTAGCGCGTGAACTGGAAGAAAACCGCCAACAAATCGCGCGCTCCGGTGGGCGAGGTCGAATCATTAGGCTAGGCAAACGTACTCTGCGGCTTCATTGGACGGGCGTAGATGCGCAGACTTCGAGACTCGCGTGAACCTCGACTCCACTGTCTTTGAGGCGGAGAAAATGGCTTTGACTGCATGCGCTGCCTGGCTGTTGTTAGGTCTATCCGGGGTTAGTGGCTCAGAAACCATTGATCACCCAGACATTGCTGTTGCGAACCGTGTGCCCTATGGCAAGGTATCGGCCGTCCGGCGAAGGCACGCTCCAAACACCCGCTTGCGACCCCTTGTACTGCCACAGCACCCTCGCACTTCCCTTCAGATCGACATACAGAAGCGCACTGCCTCGCGGAGAGTCGGATCCCGCGTAGAATCCAGTTCCGCCATGCGACCATTGCAGATCTGTGATGTTCGGCCAACCCTTGGCCGTGATTTCGCGGTCGGAACCGCCTGAGAGCGAAAGTAAACGAATGTGGATATCGGACTCGTTAGTGCGCGAAACGGCGAGGGTGGATTCATCCGGGGATAGGTCCGCGCGATAGCCTTGTGCGGTGGCTGAGTCTATGGTCATGAGCACCTTACCGCGCCCCTTGAGCGGGTCGAATGCCGTGATCAGGAATTGCTTTTGATCCGGGCTTGTTTCGTAGACGACACAGAGGCTCGCCGGGGCGCGGGCACAGTGGAAGTCTTCCGGATTGAGCGTGTCCATCACAAGCTGGGGCACTCCGCCATTCGCGGGGATTCGCATCAGTCGTCGTTTTCCGACGGGCGCGCTCGCCTTCTCCAGGT
>PLFE01000062.1 GCA_003136675.1 Bryobacterales bacterium | reverse complement strand
GTCTCGGCCGAAGATATTGTGCTCGCGAAGCTGCTTTGGTATCGGGCGGGCGGCGAGGTGTCGGAGAGGCAATGGAACGACCTGGTGAGCCTGGTTGAGGTGCAGAGAAACAAGACCGACTCCGCTTACCTGGAAACTCAGGCTGCGCAGCTTGGAATGGCCGACCTGCTGACGCGCTTGTGGAAGGGCTGAAGTAACTTCAATCTCCGCCCACCCATTTTCTCGAGCGTCACGCCGCTCGGATCGCACGGTGTCTCAAGCGAGAGGAATGAGGGATTACCTCGATTGTTGATGGGACCGCTCTGAGAATCCGGCTATTAAGAATCAGTGAGTTACGTAGCCAAGTACCAACGCCCTGGACGCATAAGTCTGCGCCGCGTGGCGGGGGCCGAAATGTATTTTATCGTCCGTTTCCGGCGGGACGATTTCCGGCTGAAACGTTTTGGCGGTGAAGTATCACTATTTGCCATGTGTATAATTGCGGGCGTCCCCCGGGTTCTACTCTACGAAGGGCTATGAGTCCTCAACCAGCATTGGCGCAGGTTTTGCCTGGCGTCGTCGGCCGGTCGGTAGCGCTGCAGAGTGCGGCGGACCGAGTCGCGCTGATCGCCAGCACCGATGTTACTTGTATTCTCACCGGCGAAACCGGCACGGGCAAGGAGCTGTTTGCACGGGCGATCCACTATTTGAGCGCTCGCAAGAACGGACCGTTTGTGCCGCTAAACTGTGGCGCGGTTCCGGACCAGCTTTTTGAAAACGAGCTGTTCGGCCACGTGAAGGGAGCTTATACAGACGCACGCTCGAATGAACTGGGCCTGTTGGCGTATGCCGAGGGGGGGACGCTGTTTCTCGATGAGATCGACTCCTTGAGCGCAAGCGGCCAAGTGAAGCTGCTGCGCGTGCTGCAGGAACGTGAATATCGCCCAGTGGGGTCTGCCCGGACAGTGCCCGCCAATATTCGCATTGTGGCGGCAACCAACACAGACCTACTTGCGAATGTTCAGGCGCACCGGTTTCGTGAGGACCTCTACTTCCGCTTGAATATTCTGAGTCTGACAATACCGCCTTTGCGGGAACGGCTCGACGATGTTCCCGTACTGGTGGCTCATTATGTGAGGGAGTACGCTCGGCTTCACACGAAGCCCGTGGCGGCTGTCGAGGCTGCAGCGCTCGAGAGTTTGATGGCCTATCATTGGCCGGGTAATGTCCGGGAACTGCAGACCGTTTTACAGCGGGCGGTATTGACGGCGAAGGGCGGTTCCGTCTCCAGCGCCGATGTCGATCTACCCGCGCGGCCCACAGGCCCAAAAGGATACCTGACGCTTAAGGCCGCGAAATTGGTGGCCATCACTCAGTGTGAGCGCGGTTATCTCTCCAGCGTGTTACAGCGTTGTGGAGGGAACATCACGCAGGCTGCAAGAATGGCCGGCAAGGAACGGCGCAGCTTTCAGCGGCTGTTGCGGAAGTATTCCATCACGGTCATCCCATTCAAGCGCGGCCACGAGGTCACCTGACCCCGCGCTCCTCCATCGTTTGCTATTCAGGCGGAGAAATCTCCCCGCAACTGCCGCGATACTGTGTCTGCTCAGCAACTGCTGCGGACGTCCGCTTACACGAAGGTGTCACGCGCGGCTAATCTGGCCCATCCCCGCGGCAAGTTTGACGCAGGCGGAATGCGGCACTCCCGATCGATATTCGCAAGACGCAGCGCGGCAAACCAGCCGCACCCCCCAAGCGTGCTATTCACCATAAGTTATTCATCCCATTGAGCCTGCATTTGTGGCCACGAGCGTGCAATTCAGTCGCGTGCTTCGGGTCCGGAATTGTCCAATGAAACCAACCAACGGGAGTGCGTGGAAAAGCATATCGTTCGTTACCTGCTGGCACATCCCGCAGCCGCCGACAGCGCGGACGGAATTACGCATTGGTGGCTGCGCGACATGCACGAAGTGAGCAAGGGCGTTATCGAGGATGCGTTGGGAGAACTGGTGAGAAGGCGTTTGTTGGTGACGCGCGGCAGCGCGCCGGACACCAGCATCTACGCGTTGGGCGAGGCGGGTAAAGCGCTGCGCTTCCTCGAGGGAGAGCCGCCCGATGGCTAACTTCTCCGCGATCTACTCCGTGGGTAACTCTGTGGCGCAGTATTTGCAGAATGCGTATCCTCCGGCGACGGCCACCAGCTTCCCTTGCCAGTTCAAGCTCGTCTCCAGTTCGGAAATTGCGACGGAGGAAACCACGGCTCTTGACCAGGTGGTTTCGATCTTTCTTCATCGGATCACGGTGAATGAGAATTTCCGCGCCGCAACGAAGGTGCAGGACGCGCCCACTAAGCAGCCCCTGGTCTTTTTGGATCTTCACTACCTCTTGACTTACTGGGGCACCAGCGCGCAAGCGGAACAAACGATTCTCGGCTGGACAATGCAGCAATTGCAAGCGGCGCCGATTCTGGACAGCTCGATTCTGTCGGCGGACGGCGGCTGGGACCCGGCAGAAAGCGTGCAGCTAACGATAGCCGACCTCAGCCTGGAGGATGTGCTGCGGATTTGGGATGCGCTTGGACCGAAGTACCGGCTCAGCGTTTCTTATATCGCGCGAGTGGTGCGGATCGACCGGACGATTGTGCCGGAGCCGGTGGTTGTGGCGACGCGGTTTACTTACGAGCAAAAGGAAGCGATCGCATGAGCTCAGCCATGTTTCTCGAGCAGAGTGACCGCCGGGTGCTGGGAGGTTTTGTTCTTTCGGACGCGATCACCCACGCGTCCGTTCTGACACCGCTCAACGTAACCAGCAAGCAGTTGAAGATCAAGGTGAACCGGAGCGGGGTATACGCGATATTCGACGCGCCGACGTTCAGCGCGCTTACAGGGCAGTTCCTGTCCGCCACGGCGTCCTGGCCGGTAGGCCAGAGCGAAGTTACAGTGCAGGACCCGAGCCTGCGGTATCTGCCGCGGCGCGCGCAAGTGCAGGCGCCGCAGACGCCCGCGGTAGGAAATCCCCAGGTGACATTTGCGGGGCCGCAATCGATCGCCCTTTATCCCAGCCCATCAGCAGGAGTGGAGCTCAACTGGGCAGCGGTGCGGGCCACTGTTTTGGGCAGCGCCGGCAACGGGTTGCCCTGGGCGGTGGTGCGGGTCTTGAATAGCACCAATACGGCTGTGGCTACGGGAGTGACCGACGCGCGAGGCGAGGCGCTGCTGGCGGTTCCAGGACTCGGGGTGCAGGTCAGTGCCGGCGCGGGCGGAGCGGTTACGGAGACTACGATCCCCGTAACGGTCGAGGCATGGTTCGACCCGAGCGTGCTTTCGCAGCCGCCAGGTTGGATACCGGATCCAGACGACACTCTGGGAAAGCTGGGAACCGCGGCTTTGAAGACGGGGCAAATGACTGGCGCGCTCGGCGCGGCACAAGTTCTTTTCGCGGGAATCACGATTACGTTTTGAGATAGGAGAAGCAGCATGCCAGAGTACCTCACTCCGGGAGTTTACGTAGAAGAAGTCAGTTTTCGGGCACCTTCCATTGAGGGCGTCGGCACCAGTACTGCCGCGTTTGTGGGCCCTACGCTTACAGGGCCGGTATCCACGGCCACGGATCCCCAAACTCCCGAACTGCTCACCAGCTTCGGTGACTTCCAGAATATTTATGGTGGCTTCGGGAACATTGCCATCTCAGTCAATGGCCAGTCGCCGGTCGCAAACTATCTTGCGTTGAGCGTGCAGGCGTTCTTCAATAACGGCGGCTCGCAGCTTTACGTATCGAGAGTGTTCGCACCAAGGAGCAGCTCCGACTTGGGGTTGGCGTCGGGCGGGGTGAGCAATGTCGCGGTGGCGGCGCGATTCCCCGGGGCTTCCGGCAATCAGGGCGTGTCTGTAGCGCTCAACGCGACGAAAACACAATTGGCCACAGTGGGAGGCCTTTCGGCCGGCTCGCTGTTGGCTATTGTTACGGCGCCCGCGACAACAACGGCAGCACCGCCGACAAGTACCGCGGCGCCAACGACTACCGGAGCGCCCACGACCACGGCTGCGCCGACAACGACGACCGCGGGGCCAACAACCACTACAACGCCCGCTCCTACGACAACCCCGCTTCCGGCCGGGACGACGGTCACCTTTTACACCAACGGAACCGCGGGGACATTTAGCAGCAGCAGTGGCGGGACTGCTTTGCCTTCAACGCTCGGAGCGACAGCAACGCTTTACCTGCTTACGATGCAAGTTACGGCGATGAGCGCAGCCGGGTCGCCGCAGGTTTACAACGGGCTCGGATTCGACCCGGCACATCCAAATTACCTCGGAGCAGCGCTTGGCCCGAACCCGCCGCGCCCGATCGACCAGTTGGAAAACCAGATTTCGTTTACGCTCGGTGGAACGCTGACGCCGGTCTCGCTGTACCAAGCTATTTTCGGGAGCACGGGCTCTCCCGCAACGGTGGCGGCCGCCTCGCCAGTCACTTACACTTTGTCGGGCGGCGATGACGGCCTGGAGCCGCAATCCACAGACTACGCCAACGCGCTCGCGCCCCTTACAGCGCTGGAAGACATCGCGATCGTGTCGGCGCCGGGGTCGGGCTTCTTCAGCGACAACGGCAACAGCCAGAACATTATCAACGCATTGATCACACACGTGACCCAGCAGCGGGCGTATCGCATCGCGATTCTCGAGACGCCGCCGAATCAGCTTGCGACGGAAAACGAAAACGTCCGAAGCCAGATCGATTCAAGTTATGCCGCGCTTTATGTGCCGTGGGTCAACACACCTAACCCGCTCTCGAGCACAGGGTCCTCCATCCCGTCGGAGATTGCGGTGCCGCCGTCGGGCTTCATAGCAGGCATCTACGCGCGCAACGATGAACAGAACGGGGTGGCCAAAGCGCCGGCCAACGAGGTGGTGCTGGGCGCGTCGAGTTTCGAACGCAACATCTCGTTCGGCGAGCAGGGGCTGCTAAATCCGCTGGGGATCAACTGCCTGCGCTATTTCCCGAACCGTGGATACCGGGTGTGGGGGGCGAGGACAGCTTCGTCCGATTCCGAGTTCCAGTATGTGAACGTGCGGCGTTACATGATCTATCTGGAGCATTCGATCGACAACAGCACTCAGTGGGCGGTGTTTGAGAACAATGGCCCGTCGCTGTGGTCGCGCGTGAAGGAGTCGATCGATTCGTTCCTCTACAACGAATGGAAGGAAGGGTCGCTACTGGGCGATTCCGCGGCGCAGGCTTATTTTGTCCGGTGCGACCGCACGACGATGACGCAGAACGATCTCGATAACGGGCGCATGATTTGTCTCATCGGGGTGGCAGTACTCAAGCCGGCGGAGTTCGTTATCTTCCGCATCGGCCAGATGACGTCAGGCACTCAGGGCTAACGCGACTAAGAGAAGAGGAATCCGATGGCAACCAGAACAGCTCCTTACCCCGCATATAACTACATCGTGAATGTGAACGGCCCCCGCGACCCGGAAAAACTGCTCGGCGGTTTTTCCGACGTCTCAGGCCTTACGACGGAGATCCATATTTCCGAATACCGCGACGGCAACGAACCAGAATCGGGCGTGCGCAAGGTGCCCGGCTCGTACAAGGTGGGCGATATCACTCTGAAGCGCGGGGTGGTGGACTCGTCGGACCTGTGGGCGTGGATCACGAAGACGCGCACGACAGGCGTTCTGGCGCAACGCGACGTGGTGATTACGCTACGCGACGAAGCAGCCAACCCGGTGCAGCAGTGGAAGCTACGCAACGTGGTTCCGATGAAGTACACGGGCCCCTCGCTGGCAGGCAAAGGCGGCGGAGAAGTGGCGATGGAAGAATTGGTGCTCTCGGCAGAGCGCTACGAAATCGCACCTGCATCTTAAGGAGCAGCGGAGCCGATCAGCCATGAGCAGAATCGTGTTCGATAACGAGCGTCCGGTGG
This sequence comes from Bryobacterales bacterium, assembly GCA_003136675.1. GTDB lineage: Bacteria > Acidobacteriota > Terriglobia > Bryobacterales > Bryobacteraceae > Bog-113. Next base: position 57,246 of record PLFE01000062.1, on the reverse strand, counting down.
CGGAGGTCGATCCTGGCCGCGCCGACGTCGCTTGCTTTGTCGGACTCATCCGCTGCAATCCGGGTGCAACGATTTCGACAGCGATGCAGAACTGGCTGACGCTCCACGGCTGGATCGGCGGCCCGTTCGCGAGAATCTTCGCCCCCGCCGATGGCACGGCGGTGCCGGTGCTGGCCTGCGTGGACGTGCCGTTGCCGATTGAAACGTATCCGACGTTTACGGCGCTGTTCGATGCGGGGGGAACTACGTCGAGTTTCGGAACCGACTACGTTGCGACCGCAGTGCGCACGTTCTTCGCGCAGGGAGGAAAGCGCTGTTACGTGGTTCGAATGGACGATCCGGTGGTGCCGAAGGGAGCGACCAACCTCGCTGCGGGAGTGAACATCGACGACAGCAGTTCCCGGGTGGTCAAGCTGCAGAAAATGCTTCCGTCCACCGTATATGGCGTCGACGATCAAACCGGCTGGCACGGCGTGGGACACCTGGCAGGCTTGCCGGAGGTTTCTTTCCTGGCGATGCCGGACCTGCCGATACTCGCCGCGTCGGACGTGAGCGGAGCAGCGGGCGCCGCGCCCAACCCTGCAACCGGACCGGAGCAGTTTACGGTGTGCTCGAACGAGGACTTGACGCCGGAAACTCCGGTGAGTTATGGCCCGTTTGCGCCCCGGCTCTTGCAGAGCGACTACTCCGGCTGGATGACCGGTGTGTGGGCCGTGCTCCAGTACCTATCAACTTACGGCTCAAGCCTGCGCGAGGTGCAGTTCGTCGCCGCATTCCCCATGCCCCAGGACAGCGACCCAGCGTTTGCGGCCGAGACGCCGGTAGGCGCGGTGACCGACATTCATGCAGTAGTTGCGCAGGTGATGCCTGAGAACGTCATGTCGCCGCTATTGAGCGAGGGCATTTCGACGGCTTTTCTGCAACTGACTTACCCCTGGCTTCGAACCACCGGCTCTTCGGTGCTACTCGAAGGGCTGGAGCCACCGGATGGCGCGCTGACTGGCATTCTGGCGCGCAATGCTCTTACGAGGGGCACGTTCACGAGCGCGACCAAGATTACGCCGGCAGAGATCTACGACGTTTCGCCGATTCTACCGGCGCAGGAAACCACGGTCCCCGCGATGCCCTTGGTGTGGGGCTCCGATGCGAATCCTTCCACCGTGAAGCCGCTGATCGAGCGGTTCAGCCTGTTCGGGTTTACACCTGCGGGGATGGCATTGCTATCGGACGTGACAACGTACCCAGGCGAGAGCTATCGTCCGGCGAGTATTCACCGGCTCGTCGCGGTGATCTTGCGGGCATGCCGGAATTTGGGCCAAGATGTCGTTTTCCAGCAGAACGGTCCCACGTTGTGGGTACGGGTGCAGACCTTCCTACGCACTTTGATGACGCGCCTCTGGCAGGCTAATGCGCTAGACGGCGCATCGGCGGGCGACGCCTTTTCGGTGCGGTGCGACCGCAGCACGATGACCCAGAACGATCTCGATAATGGGCGCTTAGTCGCTCTGGTCAGTTTCAACGCGGCGTCCACGATCGAGCTGATTCACGTAACCCTTGCACTGCAGACGAGCGGCACCAGTTCGCAAACGATCGCGCAACTTGCGGAGGCAAGCTGATGGCTCGGGCTCCGTATCATGTATTCCGCTTTCGAGTGGATTTCAAATCGGAAACGGTGGGAGTACAGGCTCCAGGGGGCGACGTGTCGATCTGCTCGGGCGCATTTTCCGAAGTGACGGGACTTGAAGCGACGATGGAGCCGAAGGCCATTAAAGAAGGCGGCACCAACTACGGCATTCCTCAACGGCCGGGACAGGTGACGTTCGCGACTGTTGTACTCAAGAGGGGCATCACTTCAAACCGCAATCTCTGGCAGATTTTCAACACGACGAGTTCCGGCCGCTTCGCACCGCGCCTGCAAGTAACCATTACGCTGCTGGATGGAAGCGGAGCGCCCGCGATTGCCTGGCAACTCGACCAGGCAATGCCCGTGAAATTCAAGTTCGCCGATCTGAACGCGAAAGGGGCGGAAGTCGGCATCGAGGAATTGCACCTGGTTCACGAGGGCCTTTCGTCGCCTCCGGTGGGGGGATAGCGTATGGATTATCAAACTCCTCCGACGCTGAAGGCGAAACTGGTGTCCCTGACCGACAACAGTGAAGTGCCGGTGCACTTCAATCCGACTTCGCTGGTTTATACCGTCGAAAACTCGACTAAGCAAACCTCCGGCGGCCCTAAGCGAAAGCAGTTCGCGGCGCAGTTTTCAGGCAAGCTCTCCATGGATTTACAATTCGACACGACAGGCACGGGCGAGGACGTCCGGGTTACGACAAATAAGGTGGCGGCCTTTATGCAGTCGTCAGCGGATGCGGCGCGGAACCAGAGCGGCGCAAGCGCGCAGGCACAACCCGTGGTGAGTTTTCAGTGGGGATCATACGAGTTTAAAGGAACGATGGAGTCGTTCAAGGAAACGATCGATTTCTTCTCGGCCGATGGGGTGCCACTGCGGTCATTGGTGAGTATCGGACTTGCCCGGCAGGATCAGGTGTTTGACGCGGGCGGAAGTATGGCGAGTTCCCAGATCTCAGGTAGTATGGTGCCGACGCCGGACGGCGCGAGCGCTACTTCGGTATCAACGCAGGGCGGGGACCCAACGGCGGCGAGGCAACTGGGGTCCGACAACGGGCTTGACAGCCTGCGATTCACGGGTGGGGCGTCGCTGCAAGTGAATGCCGGGATTCAGTTCAACGCGGCGGCGGGATTTGCAGCTTCCGCTTCGGTTTCGGCGGGTTTGTCGATCGGCGGGGGCGCGGGAATAACGGCAGGTATCTCCGCTGGGGTTTCGGGCGGCGTCTCCTTCGGTGCGAGCGCGGGTGTGGCGTCTGCAGCGAGCCTTCAGATCTCCGCGGGCTTGGGCGGTGGCGCGCTTTTCGGAGGGCAAGCGTCAGCGGGAGTACCGGCCACGTCGGGAGCTTTTGTTGGCCTGGAAACAGGGCGTGCCACGCTGAGTACGACCGCGCGTCTGAATCCGCTCAAAATGCTGTCTGCGACTACGGGCGCCGATGTTTCAACGGGCGTGAACGCAAGCTACAGCTTGGGAGGGGCGGCTACGTCGAGCACCGGTTTTACATCCGACGTGGGGGCCCAGATGAGTTTCAGCGACCGGCTGGTTTTCGATAACGACAACAACGGCTGACGAGGGACGACGATGGCGGTGACGATCAACCAGATGGACGTCGAGGTACAGAGCGGCAAGAGATCGCAGCAGGCAAGCGGACCCAACCCGGCCCAATCGGGTACACCGCAGGAGCCGATGAATATCCGGCAGGAAATGGAAAAGCTGGCAGAACGCCAGCGCAGGCTGAGAGCGGAATAAAATGCCCGAAACACCTTTGACGACGAGCGCAGTCTACAGCGCCATCCCCACGATCAAGGCGGATGGGCAACTGAACGACATGCTCTCGAACCAGCTTCTGGGCATGGAGATGCGCGAGCAAGAAGCCGGACTTTCGTCAATAGAACTGCGCTTCAGCAATTTCGGATCTTTTCAGGGCGGGCTGGCGGATCTGGTTTTTGAAGACGGCACGGTGCTGAAGCTGGGGACCGCACTGATCGTTTATGCGGGAGATGTGAATTCGCCGACGGAGATCTTTCGAGGCAAGGTAACGGCACTTGAAGGCCGCTATCCAGCGATGGGGCCGCCCGAACTGGTGGTGCTGTCGGAAGATGCTTTGCAAGGAGCGCGCATGACACGGCGCACGAAGACCTGGGAGGCGACGACCCTGGGCGACATCGTGACACAAGTTGCCTCCGGCCTAGGCCTGACGCCTCAGGTGAACGGTCTCGATGCGAATATCGGCGACGAGCAGCAGTTCAACGAGACGGATCTACGGTTTCTTCGAAGACTGCTGGCGCGTTACGACGCGGATTTACAAGTAGTGGCGGACGAACTCCATGCATCGCCGCGCAGCCAGGTTCAGCGCACGGCGATTCAACTCGATATGAACAGCCAACTGCGCGAAGTTCGCGTGCTGGCCGACCTTGCGCATCAAGTGACGCAGGTTACCGCAACCGGCTGGGACTACAAGCAAGGGCAAACGATCAGCGTCATCAGTTCGGCCACAGCGTTTGGACAAGGCTCCGGGCAGACCGGCAAAGACTGGCTCGGCCAGGCGCTTAGTACGAGGTCTGAACACCTGGGGCATTTCGCCAACTTGAACCAAGCCGAGGCGCAGGGCCTGGTAGACGCCGAGTTCACGCAGCGGATGCGGCGCTTCGCTGTGGCGCACGGCGTTGCGGAGGGAAATCCAAGTCTTCGCGTAGGTTCATGGCTCACGCTGACGGGACTCGGGCCGCGGTTTTCCAACAGTTACTACACAACAGAGGCGACTCATCGCTTTGACACGGACAAAGGCTACGAAACTGAGTTCACCGCCGAATGCGCTTACCTGGGGAACGCTGCATGAGCTTTCTGGTTCGCGACAACGCCGTCGAGATGCTGGGGTCAGCCGCATTCGTCGGCGCCGTGAAGAGCGTGAAGGATCCGGAGAACCGCAACCGCGTGCAAGTACGGCTTTTCAATACCGACGGCATAACGGATCAGGATATGCCGGTATGGGCTCGCGTAGCCGTTCCTTTCGCAGGCGGCAAACGAGGGGCGTTCTTCATTCCGAATGTGGGCGATGAAGTTCTGGTTGTATTCCTGGCAGGAGATCCACGCTTCCCCGTGATCATCGGCAGCATGTGGAACGGGACGGATTCAGCGCCTGAAACCTTGGGCGGTTCGGGAGAGGCGGTGGATCGCTGGACGATTACCGGCGTGGCCGGTACGCGTATCGCCATTGTCGAAGAAAGCGCAAGCAGCGCCACCATCGAGTTCTCCACGCCAGGGCAACTCACGGGGACGATGACGGATAGCGGCGGCGGCTCCATCGAGTTCACGAACTCATCCCAGACCTCGATCAAAATCGATTCAACCGGCGTGACGATCAGTGCTCCGACGGGTAAGGTGCAAGTTACCGCAGCGAGCGAAGTAGATGTGACTGCGCCGACGGTGAACGTCTCGGCGGCAATGAGTGTCTTCAGCGGAATTGTGCAGTGCCAGGTTCTGCAGGCGACCACGGTGGTAGCCACAACGTACACGCCGGGGGCGGGGAACGTATGGTGAGGATACCGGCCGCGCGCCCCAGTTCGATCGCCGCGTTGCTAGCCGCCCAGCCTGCGATCAGTCATGGAGTAGAGGTGCAAGGTGTCGCCTTTACGCCGCAGCCCCCGAATGTTTCCTGGCTAACGCCGCAGAACACCCCCGCCATCCTGCAGATGAACGATGACGATTTTCCAAAGGGATTCCTTACCGACTTGGCGGGGAGAAGCGTCATTGGCAACTCCTCTCTGACAACTCTTACGGCTCCTTTAACACTGTTCCAACCGGTTCAGCGCATGGTGACCGTGGCGCTGCTGCAGTTGACATGCGACAGCTACGGTTCTCCCCGCCTGGATCCGACGCGCGTCGATTCCGCAGGGCTGGTGATCCGGAGAGTTCCTCAGGCTGGGGGAATCGACCAGTACGAATTGCCTCCTTCGAAATGGATGCGCTCAGCGGTTACGGGTAAGTGCGGGTGGGTGAAGCAGGTTGGATGGGCAGATACCTGTGATCCCGATCCCACGCGGCAGATTCGCCCCACTTCCGGTCAACCGGCGCTCGACCAACTGCTTGCTGCGCAGGGACTGGTGAGCGCGCAGACAGAAACCTATAGTCCGGCGTTCGTTGCGCCGCCCGACACATGCAATGCGGCCAAGACCACGTTGGTCTACGGCGTCATTCCAACCGCCAGTTCGGAGATCAGCACGAAAGCGACCGTGCCGCCTCAGTACGGTCCGGAGGTGAGTGCGCTTCTCACAACGCTGCTTTCCCAGGTGACTCATAACCCGATTCTTCCGGGCAAGCCGGTCAACTATCAGTGGATGTCCGATGACTACGCAACTGCTCAGCCCAGCGGAAGCAACTTCCTCACGTTTTCGGCGACACTGCGGCTGCTTTATTCAGTGCTTGGGGCATTCGAAGCCAAGCCTGAGGCCCAGGCTCTCATTGGGGTGTTGAACCAGTTCAACGTGTATGTCAATGACAGTTCCGGAGCGAGCGTCGCCGTGCAGATGGGAGCCTTCTATCAGAACGCAGCCACCAACTTGATGGACTACGATCCGTTCGGCAGTGCAGCGGCTCAGAACGTGACCATGCCGAATTCCTGGGATAACACCGACCCCGCCGCCATCCTGGCAGCCATTCAAGCTTTGCTTCAGGCGCGAACCTCGAACGTGACGGCCCCGGTGGGGCGGTTTCAGGATCCAACACGCACCTACCGGCTGCGTGTTTTTTTGCGCATCAAAGGGCACGCGCCCGGGTGCCCGACGCAACTGGTGTGGAGCAATTACGGCGATCCGTTCCGCATCGCAGCATGGCATGAACCCGGCGGCCGTGTGGCGGCTCCGGTGCCGCTTCCGGACCCCACAGATCCGACGTTCCGGGCGAACGCGAAAAAGCCAAACTCTTATTTCGCTGTGCCCGCGGCGCTGATGAACCTGATGAACCAATCAAGCCTGGCCGGGCTTTCGAAAGGCACGGGCACTGCCCCGAGCGCGGCCGGCGGCATCAGTCTTAATTGGATTTGCGGGTTCAACATCCCGCTGATTACGATCTGCGCGTTCTTTGTGCTGAATCTCTTTCTGATCGTGTTGAACCTGGTGTTTTTCTGGCTACCCTTCATCAAGATCTGCATTCCGTTTCCGTTCCAACCCCCAGGCACATCAGGAGACGACGATGGCCAGTAGCTATCAGGACCCTATCAGTTGGCCATTCCTTCCAAAACCCCAGCCGGGAACCGGAATCATGACCTATCCGACGCTCGACCAGAGCGTGCGCGACGCGATCCGCGTCATCCTGACCACGCGGCCCGGTGAGCAATTGATGACACCTTACTTCGCCGCCGGTCTACAGAACTTTCTCGACGAGGGAAACACGGTAGCGGTTCGCCGGCAGATTCAGTCCACCATCATGGACGCTCTACAACAGTATGAAAGCCGCATCACCGTGGACGCGGTGGACGTGACAACGATCGACGGCGCGCCCGCCGAAGTGTATATCCAGATTTTCTACCGCGTGATACGAACCAACGCACCGGGCCAAATCGGCGTGACGATGGGAGCCGCTTAATCATGCCGCTGATCCCTCCCGCACTTGACGACCGCTCATACGACGACCTTGTGCAGGAGATGCTGGCCAGTATTCCGGCGCATACGCCGGAATGGACCACGCCGCAGACCGGCGACCCGGGCCGGACGGTGATCGAGCTGTTCGCATGGTTGGCCGACACGATTCTTTACCGCGCTAATCTGATTCCGGAAAAGCAGCGCATCGCTTTTCTAAGATTGTTGGGCGAGCCAATGCAGGCGGCGTCGGCGGCGACGGGAATTGTCTCGTTGTCGTATGCCGACACATCGATCGCTACGGCGACGACTTTGGTTCAAGGGGCGGCAATTTCAGGGCCGCCCGCCTTCGAAACGCTTGGTGAGGTGGATGTTCTGCCGGTAACCGCACAAACCTACGTGAAGGTTCCCCTGACCGATGACCAGACAGCGAGTTCGGCCACTCTGTTGACGGGTTTGGGTACGCTTTACGGAATTACCGGGCCGCTCCAAGGCTACACCACGACGCCGGTTTTCCCGGGCAACATGGCGGATCCCGTTGGTGTCGATGTCACGGGCTCGCTCGATAGCTGCCTGTGGATTGCTCTTATGGCGGGTAAGCCGCAGAACCTGGCGGCGACGCGCGCGACACTGGGTGGCGCGGCAGGAGAGCAGATTCTGAGTCTCGGCTTCGTGCCATCGCTTCCGCTGGGCGATCCTCTGGCGGGAGCGGGAACGTTGACGCCCGTGCCCGTTACCTGGCAAATCAGCGGCGGGACGCCAGGTGTTTACTATTCCGTTGCCATCGCCGGCGACACCACCAACGGCCTGACTCAACCCGGAGTGGTGAGCCTGATTCTGCCGCAGACGGCCGACATTGGAGCGCCGCCGAACGATGTGCGCTCGGATGTACAGGCAGGGGTTGGCAACCGGCCGCCGCGCGTCGACGATCCGAACGTCGATGCGAGTTTAGTGGCATGGATTCGCATCAATGTGTCGAGCGCGTTGACGCTGAACTGGGCCGGCGTCAATGCGGTCCAGATCGACCAGAGGACGACAAACACGCTGACTGTGATTGGCGTCAGCAGCGGCGCGGCAGGGCAGGTGTTCTCTGTGACGCAGACGCAGATCGACCCCACCACATTCCAACTCGATGTCGATATGCCAGGTCTTGGTTATCAACTCTGGCAGGCGGTGGACGATCTGGCAGTACTGCAGGGGCCCGTCCCGGCTTTCGTACTCGATCCTGAAGCGGGCACTGTGACGTTCGGCAATCAGATGCAGGGATTGATTCCGCCTATGGGCCGAAGGATCCGCGTCCGGTTGATGCGTTACGGCGGTGGGTCGGCAGGAAATCTGCCGGCTGCCGCGCTCACCAAGGTGACCGGCAACTCTACGACCGGCGCGGCCGTTTCGGGACTGGTCGTGTTGCAGCCCGTGGCCACAACGGGAGGTGCGGAAGCCGAAACGCTGGACCAGGCCGAACAGCGGATACCCTCACGCCTGCGGCATCAGGAACGCGCCGTGACTGCGAGCGACTATCAAAGCCTGGTGGAGGAAATGCCGGGGGGAACGGTGGGTCGCGTGGAAGTGTTGCCGCTGTTCAAGCCCCAGACGCGCGACACCAATGCGCCTGGGGTGGTCTCCGTCATGGTGATTCCCGAAGAAGACGGCGTGCAGCCTCCGTGTCCCCGCGCGGATAGAACGCTTTTACAGAGCGTCTATTCGTACCTCGATCCGAAGCGGCCGGCCGCTTCGGAAATGTATGTAATCGGGACCGAATACGTCGGCATCGGCATCAGCATCGCGGTGGAGGTCATCACCGGTTTTAGCCTGTTGCAGGTGGGAAGACAGGTGGAGTTGGCGCTGCGGAGTTACCTATGGCCTCTGGCGCCGGGAGGACTGAACCAAACGGGCTGGCCGCTGGGACGCATGGTGAGGAGCCTGGAGTTGGAAGTGGCCGTCAGTAAGGTTCCGGGCGTTTCGGAAGTGAACGGGCTGTTGCTGTTTCAGCTTGCGGCCAATGGTACCTATCAGCCGCTCCCGGTCGACGGGAACAATCGAAGCGAGTTGACTCTAGTGAGCTGGCAACTGCCAGAACTCCTCAAGGTGACCGTCGCCACGGGTGCGGACCAATCGAATGTACAGCCCGACGCTACCCTCGATACAACTACTCCAAATAGCGGGCCAAACACTGTCGCGGTACCGGTGGTTACACCGGACCTTTGTTGAGCGGATTCGTTATGGATGCCAACGGACTCAGTTTTCGAATGCTCAGCACAGCGCAGGATTGGCTTCCGTCCGGTCTTTCAAACGGGAACCTCTATTACTGCAGTGGAAGCGGATGTCTGCGGTTGCGGAGCATGCGCAACGGCCCCGCCCCGACCAAGGATTTCGCCACGGCGCAGGCACGGATTGAAACCTCGCCCATGGCGCGAGACCAGTTCGGCAACTACGCGCGTTGGGATGCGGCTGGGAAGACTGTCGTGGCGGGAGGCGCGGTTTCGGGCGAAGTTACGATTTACACGCCGCCGGCAGGCCAGGCCGTCACGGATCTCTCGATGGGAACCGATGGTGTTCTTTATTTAGCGGTTGGCGGAACGCTCGTACTGGTGGACCGGCGGAACCGCTGGCCGAACGCTACCCTGGCTCTACCGGACTTCACCTTCTGGAGGCTGGCGGCGCTGCCTGAAGGCGGCGTGATGGCGCTCGACCGGACCACTCCTCAACTGGGCAAGGTGGAGGGGTTACCGCTACAGCTAGAACCGTCGGACACTCCGAATCCAGGGATTCTTCGATCCTGCCAGTCGAACGCGAATCCACCTCAGGTGACTTTGCGTGTCCCGCTGCCTTCCACCGAAGCATTCGTCGCATTCGGCGCGATGGCTGCCGGTTCCTTCTGCCTTCTTTCCTGGAAGGTATATGCGGCAACTAACACCACCGCGTATTTGAGAACGTACAGTCCCACAACGGGCCTTGCGAGCGCATGGACCTTTTCGGAGACGGTATTTCCTTTCGCTGTGAGCTGGTTGGGGGCAGAGAAGTTCGCTGTCTTCGCGACAGGGCTTAAAGAAGCGCTCATCTACGATCTGACAGACTCGCCTGCCGCGCTTTCGGCGGCCGGTGAAACGTACATACTGAATGAGCAGAATCCAGGGCCTTTCGTGCACGGGTTCGATGCGCCGACATGGTACGCGTCCGCGGCCGGCGGTGCAGCGATGTACCCGTTGGTGCCACTCTCACTGAATTCATTTGCAGGATTTGGCGAGATCGATGATAAAGCCCCATTGACGATTGATGGCGGCTCGGCCCAGACGGTCTGGCACCGGTTGTATCTGGAAGCTATTCTGCCACCTCGATGCGGTGTTACGGTCCTGTTGGCTGCATCGAACAATCCTTCTGACTTCACAGGAGGCACCGGTGCGGCGGCCGTCGAATGGTACCCGCACGTATTCGGCTCGGCTTCCTCCGCTCTTCCGTCCGCGACTGAGACGCCACAAGCCATGTGGGTATCGACCGCCTCTGAAGTGGCGTTCGCGAAACCGCTCTTGAGTGGCACGCCTTTAAAAGACAGGCAGGGGCTCTTCATGACGCTGATCCAAAGAGGAGGCCCAAAAGGGACTGCCGTTCGCAATCTGACGGGCCGGTATCTCGGCATTCGTGTTCAGCTGAAGGGCGACCGGCGCAGCACCCCGGAAATCGCTGCGCTGCGAGTATACAGTCCGCGCTTTTCTTACGTAAACCACTACCTTCCGGAGTTATATCGCGAGAACAAGTTTGGAGCCGACGCGGATGTGAAGGGCGAAAGCACGCGCCGGGATTTCTTCGAGCGCTTTGTCAACATTTTCGAGGCGCAGATGACGCGCATCGAAGACCGGGTGGCTGGCGCCTATCTGCTGACGCGGCCCGAATCCACGCCCGATTCGGCGCTTGACTGGCTGGGTGGATGGATCGGCGTCGAATCGGCCAATTATCCTTCCGACCGCAAGCGGGCGCATGTGCTGGCGGCCGCGAGTCTCCACAAGAAGCGGGGCACGGTGAAGGGCATTACGGAAGCCCTGAACGTTGCGACGAATGGGCTGTGTAAGCGCGGTGCAGTGATCGTGCTGGAAGACTTCCGAATGCGCCATATCTTCGCGACGATTCTGGGAGCGGACCTTACGATGGCGAACGATCCTTTGTTGCCGGGCCTCACGGCGAGTACGAATTCATTTGTCGGGGACACTTTGTTTCTGGGGGACCCACGCAACCCCGACTTCCTTGCACTGTACGCAAGCTCGGTACTGACATCGAAGGAGCAGCAGGAAGCGGAGCAGTTTCTGGACAGCCTGGCTTACCGGATCACGATCTTCATCCACAATCAGGTCGACCCGGTAAACCTGACCCTTGTGAAGCAAATTGTGGAGCGCGAAAAGCCGGCGCATGTGGCGGCGACGTACCGCGTGGCGGAGCAGCCCTTCATGATCGGGATGGCGTCGCTCCTCGGGGTGAACTGTTATCTAGCGCCGGAACCGCCGGCGGAGGACCCGGTAATCGTCCAGAACAGCCGGGTTGGCCGCTACAACGTCATCCAACACGTGCCCAGCCTCGACCCGCGGTATGAGAACGGAGAAGCAAATGTCATGTGAACTGCGATTGAATCCGAAACGAGGAAGGCGGCCATGAGCGATTCGCTGAACCCGCCGCCATCACCCCAAAGGGTTTATTACTCGACCGGGCGCATGCTCGGCGTGGAGGACTTCCAGGCGGAAGAAGACTATCAACGCGGGCGTCTGGCCCGCGCGTTGATGCAGATCTGCGGCACGGGTACCGTTTGCGGCTTGCTGGTCGAAACCGACGGAAACGCTGACCCGACGAAGCTAGAGATCAAGGTGACGCCGGGTATGGCGATAGACCGGGTGGGGCGGATTATCGAAGTGCCAAACACGGTCTGCATCGTCCTTCAGAACTGGCTGACGCAGTATGTGGCGGCGTGGCAGACCCAGCAGGAGGGGAACTCGCCGGGGACCGCACCGATTGCGGATCCCAATTCGGCTATTGAGGGCGGCAATCTCGTCATAGATGTGTTTGTGAGCTTCGTCGGGTGCACGCGCGGCCTGACACCGTCGTTCGCGACTCCGGACAACTACGATGCGACGGACGCCTTCACGCCCAACCGCATACTCGACTCTTTCGCGATGCAACTGGTGCTGCGAACGGACGCGGCGCGAAAGACGCCGGTCGATCCGTGGGCATCGCTCGGCGCGCAACAACCGGTGCTGGCCTCGCTCCGCCAGTCGCTGCTTGCAGGATCGCTGGGACCGCCTTCGACGCCGCAGGCAGAGTATCCTCCTTTCACCGGTTTCGATACGACGTCAGTATTTCTGGCGCGCATTCTTGTCCCAGCCACGGCGGGTGCGGCGCTTGCGGCCGAGGCTGCGCCCGGCACCCCACCGAACCCGCCGACGTGGACTCTGACGGGGCTCGGTAGCGCGAACATCGACAACACTTCGCGATTGTTTTTGATACCGCTTTCGTTATTGTCGCGCTGGAACGGGCTCGGTTCCGGAACGGAGTCATGAGCAAGAATATGACGAAATCACTACAAGTGGATTGGCGGACGATTCAGCAGCCGGTGCAGATGACGCCTTATGAGGGCACGGGAACCATAATACAGAGCAGCAGGCAAACCCGGCCGTACTGGTTCAACGGCCGCTTCCTTGGCGCGCGCGATTTGCAGCGCGATCAAAATAATTTTCTTTTGCGACAGGCGGAGATGGGAGCTGCCGCCGGCTTCGGGGTGATCCACGGACTGCAGGTCACCATGCCGCCGGACGAGGCCGCCGCCGCAGAAACAATTGTGGTCAGCGCGGGGCACGGTCTGACGCCTGCAGGTGACCTTGTGATGCTCCAGAACGACCTGACCGTTGTTTTATCGGATCTGGCCGATGACGAAAACCTCGATGTGGAATTCGGCATCTCCAGTGCACCGACGCCGGTAGCGCGAACGCGAACCGGGCTGTTCGTGGTCGCGCTACGGCCGGTGGAGTTCACGGCGAATCCGATCACGTCTTACCCGGTGAGCGTCCAGGGAACGAAGACGACGCACGACGGCAATATCGTGGAGGGCGCGGCTGTGTCGTTGGTGCCCTACCCGGAGCCGCCGGGCAATTTCGACACGACGACCCAGCAGCCGGCACTCGCCCGCCAGATCTTTGTGCTCGGCGCCCCCGGCCCCGTTTCAGATTCCTTGCTGCCGCTGGCCATGGTGAGTATCCTGCGCGGCGTGATCCAGTGGGTGGACCAGTGGCTGGTGCGGCGAGATTCAGGCCCCGAGTTTAACGGGTTGAGACGAGGACTGACTGACCCATCCGCTCAACTGGCCTACTTGCAGCAATATGACGCCCAGTTGCTCGAGAACGTCAACGCGCGGGTTAAACAAAACTCCACGTTGCGGTTCGCCGCCACCGACGTTTTTCAAGCGCTTCCACCGGCTGGACGGTTCCCCCTCGCCGCGATCGACACCACCGCTTTCACGCAGTTGTTCTTTCCTTTCGCAACAGACGTGCTCATGAGCCTGGTGCCGGAAGATGAGCTTCCGGCGTTGCTCGAAGACGCTCAGTCCATGCCGCCCATCGACTTGACGCAGGCCGCGAGTTCCTATGCGGATCTGACTGTATTTATGCTCGTGCCGGCGCCGCGCGCTGGTTTCGCCCAACTCGCTGAGAGTCTTCCGCCGGTGGCGCTAACCGGGGCTGCCCCACTGGTCTTGAACAATCATCAGCCGCTGAACCTGCTGCGCTTCTTCCAAGGCCGTGTACTTCCGGTGGCGGCCAAGACCAGTTGGCAACAGGCAATCGGGTCGCAGGTCTATGGCTACTACATTCGCCGGCGCAGCGCGCCAGTCTACACGACCGTTACTACCATCGCGTTCACCGTCGTGCCGGGCGCCGCGGCAGGGTCGTTCACGCTTACAGCATCGGTATCGCCCGAGAGCGCCTCGGGACAGGTAACGTTTTACGACGCTTCGACTGAACTCGGCGGAGTTGCACTGGCGCAGGGCTCTGGATCCTTCTCCGCAACGCTGGCGGCAGGCACTCACCAACTCACGGCCGTCTACGGAGGCACGGGCGCCTTTGCAGGCAGCACGTCCGCTCCGGTGATACAGACGGTCTGAGGACCCAGCCATGGCGAACTACACAGCAGGCGACACGCGGGTCCCCGCAGACTTCACTACTTACCAGAACAACGGTTCGGCCGTGCTCGACAGCCGTCGGACGCGGCCCAAGTGGTTCGATGGCCGCTTCCTCGCCGGGCGCGATCTGGATCGCGAGCAAAACTATTACCTGCAGCGGGAGGCCGATTTGGGGCGCGCTCCCGGCTTCGGCGTCATTCAGGGACTGTCCGTGAACACCGTCACGTCGACCGGACAAACGAAGGACGCCCAAACGATTGTCATCGGCAGCGGTCAGGGGGTTACGCCTGCCGGAGAATTGGTGCGCGTTCCCTCCAACCTGACTCTGCGCATATCCGACCTGGTGGAACAGGCGAGTCTCAGCGCCCAGTTTGGGCTAGCATCCGCAGCAGTGGAGAATACAGCCGCGCGCACCGGCTTGTACGTGATTGCGCTGCAGCCGGTGCAGTTTACCGCGAATGCAATTACGGCTTATCCGCTCACCGTGAATGGAACGAAGACTATGGTGAACGGAGACGTGGTGGAGGCCACAGCCGTCTTGCTGGTTCCCTATCCGGGACCAGCCAATACGAACGACTCCACTACTTTGCATGCGGCGCTGGCACGGCAGATATTTGTGACCGGCAATCCGGGCGTGCTTTCCGAGTCGCTACTGCCGCTGACGATGATCAGCATGCAGAACGGTGTCATCGAGTGGATCGACCCATGGCTGGTACGACGCGAAGCGGCCGTCGCCTACACGGGTGTGCGATTCGGATTGACCGACCCGGCCGTGCAGCAGTCGTTCCTTCTGCAATACGACACGCAGTTGCAGCAGACCGTGAATACTTTCGTGCGGCAGAATCTGCCGGCGCGTTTTGCAGCGAGTTCGTTTGCGCAAGCATTACCGCCCAGTGGCAGATTTCCGATCGCGAGCATCAGTACCGACGGGTTCACTCAGATTTATTTCCCGCCACAGATCGACGTGCGACTCAGCGTTGTTCCTGAGGATGAGATCCCTGCTCTGATCGAGGACAGCCTGGCGCTGCCGCCTATCGATCTTATGGCCGACCCTTCTTCCTACGCCGACCTCGCGATCTTTGCGTTGATTCCGGTACTGCGACAGGGCTTCGCGGCGCTTGCGACAAAGCTTCCGCAAGTGGCGGTGAACAACATCCTGCCGCAGGTGCTCAATAATCGCAGACCGATCGAGCTTCTTAGGTTTTATCAGGGCAATGCGCTGATCAATCAGCCGTCCGGGGCCGATAACAGCGCATGGCAGACAGCGATCGCAAACCAAACCTACGGGTATTACATCCGGAGGCGTAGTTCTCCGCCCGTGGTCCATCTCAACACTCCTCCGCCGCCGACGACTACTACTACAGCGACAACAACACCCACTACGCCTAAGCCGCCAACCACGACAACAACTACAACCACGACACCGCAGCCGACGACCACAACCACTACCCCGGCGCCGACGACCACCACACCGGCGCCGACTACAACGATTACGACCACTACGCCGAAACCAACAACCACGACGACGACTACAACCACCACCACGCCAAGGCCGCCAAGCACGACAACGCTGCCAATCACGACAACGACACGGCGAATCATACCGATCCCCAATCCGGTATTGGGGACGTAACTCATGCGGAATGAACTAAGAGGGTACTGACAGATGGGTGCGACGCAAATCCTTGACGGCCTGGCGGGTGAAGGCCTTATCGCCATCGAGCCGCCGTTACTGCAGCAGGCGGCCGCAGGCTGGCTCGAGCGGTTGGCGCTTTTCACCGGCCGAGCGCTCAGCGACACGGCGCTCACGCAAGAGCAATACTATCGATCCGGGCGCTTGAACCTGCTCGGCCAAGCAGTCACTCAAGGTGTGGTGCGGGGTCTCGACCTGTCGGTCGACCTGACGGCCAAAGACCCCGTTTTGTCTGTGTCGCCGGGTTATGGGATATCCGCTACCGGTCAGGATGTGACGCTACTCAGGACGATGCACACTACCCTGAGCGGGCTCGCTGTGCTTGACGGGACAAGCGGCCTGCAGACGGCCGACCTCTTCGGTAGTTACCCGGCCGGTTCCTTGCAACAGACCGCGGGTGTCCTGCTATTACGGGAGGTTCTGGCTGCTGTGCCCGGTTCGGAGGTCGACAATGGGCCCAGCGAGATAGTCGTATCAGGAAACCTGGCTGCGTCCTGCGATCAGGATCCGGCGGAGAATGCTTTTGGCGATCCGCAGATTGTCGATGCCGCGCAACTCGTCTTTGTGACGTGGCCTTCCGCAATTCCGCTGCCGTCCTTTAACCCTTCCACTAACTGGCGCAACCGTCTCGCGTACACCATTTTTGACGCGGAGCTGGCGCTCGGGCCCGACGACCGCCTTCCCTGGGAATTCTTCGGCGTTCCACTGGCAGTGGCGGGATTCGATGCCGGATCAAACCTCATCTTTGTGGATCGGTCCGCAGTTGTCAGGACTGGAGGATTGCCGCGGCGCCGCTACATCGTTCCCTTTCAGGACGGGCAACAAAACCTGATAAACGTACAGCCTGCGCTGGCCAACGCGAGAGTAAGTCAGTTTTCGGAACAGTTGGGGGAAGATTTGACGCCCGCGTCACCTCCGGGACTTGTCGCGTCGGAGTTTCAGTACCTGCCTCCAAGCGGCATCCTGCCGGCATACACGATGGATTTCCAAAACAAAGTCGCGCTGTGGTGTCCGACAAATTGGTCTGTGACGGCAGCCCCGGTGTACCGTGAGGAATTGGAAGGCGTCCTGCAGGCCGGCATCACCGCCGCCCCGCTCGATACAACCCAAAATGAGGTCATCGAAATACTCGTTCCCCTGCCGGACGAGGTTTACGATCCTAATATCCTCCAAACCGAAGTGGTTTCCGCAGTCTTTCAGCAGGAGGTGGACGCGGCGACAGATCAGCGGAATCTGATACTCAAACACCGCAAGGTGATTCAAGAAGAGGCTAACGCGCTTGCGATCGCCGCAGCCAAGCCAGCGATGAATCTCGATGCGGGTTTGACGCCGGATGAGATCGCCGCACGCGATACATTGCCCGCCTACACTCCCGAGGCCGATGAAACCTTTGCAACCGCGTTGGTGGGCAACGCGTACGTTTCAACTGATGTCCAAAATCTGACCGCGCTCGCCAATTCCGCCGCCTACACGGTAACGTCCGGCGGCGTAAGCGTGGGCTTGTTCACGACCGCGGACTTTGCCGACATTACAACCCACGGCGTGCAGCATTTCATCGACATGATCAATGCTCGATTGGCCAGCGCCAACGACATTCTCGATCTAGGATTTCTCACATCGCAGACGGACATCTATCGATACCGTCAAAACGTTCTGCAAACGACGGATGCTACGCGTCTAGCTGTCTCGCCGATCCTGGCGAACATCGCTTCGGGCGTAACCGCGCAAGCCACCGCGCAGAATATATCGGAGTATCTCGCATCAATAAAACCACCGGCCACGCCGGTCACCACAACCTCGACGACAACCACCCCGCGGCCGAGCTCTACGGTGAACACTCCGACCGGGACGACTGGATTGCTCCTCAATAGAGCGCTTGCCTTTAAGCAAACGCAGTTTGCCGGAAGTGGCCTGGTCTCTCCCTCGACGGTGAAGTCCGTCGCCGCGGCCAAGCCGGTGACCATCGATCTCACAGCCGAAACGCCGAAGTTCACGGAGATCACCCCCGGGATCGGGAGTTCGGTGAACACGATCGATATTACCCAGCAATCCCCTATTGTGGGGGCGCAGCTGAACCTGCGAACGTTGACGATCGCCGAACGTCTGGCACCGCCGCCGTCGCAAGAGGCGCTCATGTATTCGGTCGCGAACAGGGCGGCGTTTCTGCAGCTTCTTTCGGACCTGGACCTGACGCTCGACGACCTGGAGATTGCGGTCGACGCCGTAGCTGTTCCCCAGGGCATCACGTTGCCGCTTACGCTGGCTGACCTCAAGGCAGGCCCAACCTCCGCCCGATATCAAGCGATTTTTACCGCGGTTGGCAATCCGCAGATAGACGCGCCTTTGAATCCTACGAATCCGGACGAAGCGGAACTGTTCTCAGTCGGTATTCATGTGCTGGAACAACATACCGCGCTCATGCGGGCGATAGAAGCGAGGATCCAGAGTTACCAGGACTTTCTGACCCAGTGCGCCACTGTCCTCAGGAATATCCAGACCAGTTTAGGAGGCGCACAGGCGCTTGTCACTCAACTGAACGGCGACTTAACACAGGCCCGTCAAAACCTGGCGTTTGTTAGCGCACTACTCGCCGACGAAACCGCCCGAGTGGCCTCCGTAACTGCGACGCGCATCAACGTGCTGCAGACTTACGTGCAGTTCGTTGCGTACAACCGCCCGCGTACGGTGGTCAACCAGCCGAATGTGGCGAGCCGTCAATTGACTCCGGTAAATATCGTTAATCCCGCGCCTGCTTGTCTGAAACAGGTACAGTCAATTCCACCGGAACTGCGCGAAATGGTGGCGTTGCTCCGCGAAGCGCCCGTTTCATGGTTTCCGACCCTTGTGACGCAACTGGCGAATCTGGAGCGTCCGTCGCTCTTGCAGGATCTCGCATCCGATATCAAGTCGCGCGCTACTTTGATGTTGGCATCGCCTCCGCATATCTCTTCCGCGGTGAGTTCTTCCGGGATGTTCGCGCCGTCGATCGCCGATATGTACACGTCCGATCAGCAGGTGTTCCGCTCATACCAGACGCCAAGGGCGGCATTCCAGCCAGCGACGCTTCTTACTCAAAGCTGGACGGCTCAGGTGGGGATTCTGACCAACATCGCTGCGGTGGCCGATCTGCAAACCTCCGAATCCATTCACGCGGAAATCGCGGCAGCGGCAGCGCGTTCCATGCAGCAAATCTCGAGCGTGGCCACGTGTCTCTATATGCGCGTGGGCCAAGCCCTGCCGATCGACCGGTTAGTGTGGGCGCAGTACCTGGAGGCACACTCTTCCGTGAGTTTGCGGAGTCTGGCCGTGCTGCCCGGCTGGAACTCACAGAACTATACGGACCGGCAGCAAATGCAAATGCTGGTGGACTGGCTATTCCAGCAGGTGGACGCCACGGACCTGAACGCCCCCACCCTCATGAACGATGTGGTCGCAGTTGCAATCCTGCTTGCCAGCGATGCGCCGGTGAATGAAATCATCGCCGGAGCGGTGGCGGCAAAGACGACGCCGGTGATCGGCAATCCGATTCGTCTTACGCTTCCGTCCGACCGTGTGGCGCACGGGATGTACGTCAATCTGTACAGCGCCGGCACCCTCACCGCGAGGGCTGTTGTGACCGATCTCGATGCTTCGGGCGTTACCGCAGCCTTCACGGATATTTATGCTCCGAACGTAGCGCTGCAAGCTAACGATGTTGTCCACTACACGGCGCAGACCTCCGACGCGGTTACCTACAAGGCTTTCTCCTGACGTTACTATGAGCGCCACTTCCGGCAGCGTAATCTCGCGAAGCGACAGGCACGTCTACCAGGCGCGCATGCGAGTGGGCGCGGGTGCGCCGGTTCACACACTCGTATTCAACGTCGAGGAAGCGCTCCGTCTGTGCTCTCTTCCTGGTGAGAGCGAAGGCAAGGTTTACTTCTTCCAGCGCGTGCACGTCGGTGGACTGCCGGAAAATGGCGATCGGCGAACCTGGCTTGAGGCGTTTCAGAACGCCCTGCTCGATCTGGCGCGATCCGCGGTGTATGGCAGACATCCAAGTGCGCCAAAGGCTGGTGCGATCTACTTCCTCAGTCAACGTGAAGCCTGCGAGTGGCTGATGAATTCGCTGCTGCAGCGGCGTACCGTAGATGCGTGGTTTTGGCCCGCGATCTCCGGCGCCGATGCGGCTGACGATGTGAGCGTGCAGATTGCCGGGGCGATCGAAAGGCTAAGTTCCTCGGCGGCGTCATGGATGGCCGTGGCCGCTGCCGTATTTGCGTTGGGAGACCCCGTGTCTCTACTCGGCCTTCTACCCGAATCGGCGGTGCGGCGATGGTTGTGGGAGATCGGAAGCGCGGAGGCGACGGCCGCGACTCGATTGTCTGTGCGAGTGGCGGGAACGGCCCTAAAATCAATCACGCGAGCCGCCGCAGTATGGGGCCGGGAAGATCCACGCGTGGTCTGGTTGACATCTCTCGCGGTGATCATAAACCGCCCGGTTGCGATGGGAGAAGGTACCGCGGTGCGCTCCGCGCGCATGATCCTGCAGACGATGCCGGAGCCCGGGTTCCGGAAGGGCTCCGACCTTCCCCTGTCAGCGCCGGAAATCGCTGGAAAGCGCTTCGAGCCCCCAGTGTTACGGAATGACTGTGCGCCAGACCATCAGCCTGCACCCGCAGCGATTTCCCAAGATCCGAGTCCTGAAGTGAAATCGTTTGGGAACCAGTGCGGGACAAGTGGTCCGGGAAATCCGCCACCGAGCGAAAGGACAGTGCATTCTGATTCGCAACTGCCCAAGGACGCTACGCATCCCATTTCCCCGGCGGGTTCCACCGACAAACCTGCGAGGTCCTGGAGCTCCACTGCGGATGCCGATAGCACGAGCCCTGAAGGGGGCGGCGCTCAGCCTGGGGAACTGGCGCAGGGGCAGCCTGCTCTGTCCGGCACCCTGTCCGATGCTGTGCCGCCCACGGAATTTGGCGAAATGACACAGGGCGCCGGACTGTTCTTCTTGTTGAACGCACTGCGCTATCTCGGCATCGAGGATGCCAATGTCACACAGGCTTTTCTCGCGCACCTCTTCCTGCGCCTCGCGCGCCGAGCAGGGATTGACGACCACGATCCGATACTGCTGTGGACTCAGCTTACGCTGGCTGACGACGACGCAGTCCAAGTGAACCAGCGTCAAGTCCGCATATGGGCGTGGAAACTCCGGCGGTGGTGCTGGAAGAACGCCTCTATCTCCGCCGTCGACGTTGTACGCCGATCCGGCATTGTCACATTGACCCGCACCGATCTGGATGTCTCGCTTTCCATCGATTCAGCAGATATCCGTATTCGTCGTGCTGGTCTCGACCTCGATCCGGGCTGGCTCCCATGGTTTGGGCGAGTGGTGCGCTTCCATTACCGGTATCGCGGAGACCTGCAATGACAGCTACGGCTGTGCGCGGGCGGCTGTTTTCATTCGGTCTGGCGGCATTGGAACGGCTGACAGTTCCAGGAGACCATTCTCAGGAAGCTGAGTTCCTGCGTACGAACGGTTCGGCTGTTCAGAACGCGCCGGCATCACTGGACCGCTATCTGGCCGGTCCGGACCAAGAGGACGAGCCGCTGGTCCGGTTGGCCCATGAGCTTCGGCTCAACCACGTTGAGATACTGGTCACCGCGCTCGCGGCATCCGTTGAAACGGACCTCATGTGCGGCCGCGTGATCGCGCATCTACAGGCGCCATTGGGCGGTTCGCGGCCGACCATCGGCCTGCTGGCCGCGGCGCTCGGGCCTTACTCAAAAGATCGGAATTCAATCGCCGAAATCCTGACTGGAAGGGCAGTAGAGTCCGGGCTGTTGCAGATTTCCAGCGAGGGAGCCCCATTAGCTGAGCGTCCGGTCTCCGTTCCCATCCCAATTTGTCTCGCGCTTCAGACTGCAAACGCCGTTGAAGCGCAGTGGTCTGGAGCGGGGCTCAATACAAACGGTGGCGCCGCCGGAGCTCACGGAATTTCCCTTCCACCATCGATTCTTGCGGGGGCAAGAAAACAGGCGACCGGGCTCCAAGCCCGGGTTCAACGAACTCTGGCAGTCCGTAGCGGCTCGGTGACGGAAGCAAAGGCAGCAGCGTCTGAAATAGCTCGTTTGATGGGTTGCGGCACGCTATTTATCGAGGCAGGGAAGGGAAATCCGGTACCTGCGGGGGTGGGCCCCTGGTTGCTACTTACCGCGCGCGTGCCTGTATTTTGTTTCGAACTCGGGCCGGGCGAACGCAAGCTGCTTCCGGCGCTCCCACACTACCGCGGCCCACAACTTGCGATCTGTGGACCGGATGGGAGTATCGAGTCCGACGGCGAAACTGTGCCGGGCTGGACGCTCGCGGTGGCTCCGAAAGCCGAACGCGCGCATCTATGGGAACTTGCAGTAGGCAGCAGTTCACTGGCGTCGGGCTTGTCGAGCCACCGCTACGGCAGCGGGCGCATCGCGCAATTGGGCCGCCTCGCGCGACATCAGGGCCTCCTGGAAGGCCGCGCCGAGCCACTGATACAAGACGTTCTCGCAGCTTCGTGGACCGCCGAGGGATCCGGATTAGAATCTCTGGCGCAGGCTCTACCGGAACCCATCCCCGACAATGCGCTTGTCATGACGGCGGGTTTGCGAGAAGAGTTGAATCGTCTGTTGTTGCGCTGCCGAGGACGTGAAGGGCTCGCAGACAAGTTGGGCGCCAGTGCATCCGCGAAGTATCGCCCGGGCTTTCGGGCTCTTTTCACGGGACCATCGGGCACGGGCAAGACCCTTGCCTCGGGGTGGCTTGCCACCCGTCTGGGGCTGCCCCTGTACCGCGTCGACTTAGCCGCCGTGACGAGCAAGTATATCGGCGAGACCGAGAAGAATCTCGCGCAGCTTTTGGCTCGCGCGGAGCATTCCGAAGTGATTTTGCTCTTTGACGAAGCCGATTCCATGTTCGGCAAGCGCACAGAAGTAAAGGAATCGAACGACCGTTTTGCCAATGCACAGACCAACTATCTTCTCCAGCGAATCGAGAGCTTCGATGGCATCGTCTTCCTTACCAGTAATAACCGCTCGCGGTTCGACCCTGCATTTTTTCGCCGCCTGGACGCCATCGTCGACTTCCCCGTTCCTGGACCCATGGAGCGGCGGTTACTGTGGCAATCTCACTTGGGTAACGACCACACACTGAGCCAACGGGAGCTGAATCAACTCTCCGCATCTGCCGATCTGCTGGGCGGCAGCATTCGGAACGCGGTGTTCACGGCTGCGGTTTTGGCGAGGTCAGAGGGGCGGAAGATCGAGTTCAGCGATATCCTGCAGGCGCTTGCCGACGAATACAGGAAGCTCAGCCGGCAAGTACCAACGGAATTGATAAGGAGCGCTTGAGCTTCCTCTATGGCCTCCGCGGTTGCATCCAAGTCTGAGGAAAAGAAGAGCAAGGCTCAGGCCCCGGCTGCGGCCCACGACGGCGTGTTTCAGCTCGAAGCATCCGCCGGCGCCGTTGCGGGTCTTCCCCGTTTCCTCCGCGACGATAACCACGGTTTCATTCGGCGAAGTTGCTCCTGTGGGGGCTCATGCTCGTCGTGTCAGACTTCGGCGCTTGAGGAAAAACCGCTGCTGGCTCAAAGAAAGCCGGCGGGACCGGGAGAAGCTGAAGTCGATGCAGGAGTAATTCCCGCAGGCTCTTCGGGACATCCATTAGGCGCGAAAACGCGGGAATTCCTCGAATCGAGAACCGGTGCGGGTATGGACCATGTCCGCGTACATACGGACGGAGCGTCCGCCGACTCCGCCGCAGGCCTCCATGCCGACGCATACACCGTAGGGCAACACATCTACTTTGGGACAGGCAAGTACAACCCGGATTCCGAGGGCGGCAAACGGCTCATCGCACACGAAGTGGCGCACACAATCCAACAGGGTAAAGGGGGTGCGGCTGTCGCGCCCGCTCTCCATGCAACTGTGAAGGTTGGAGCTGTCAACGATCCCGCTGAACGGGAAGCGGACGCGGTCGCGGATATGGTGATGAGCCCGGCCGGCACAGCCATCGTGCCGCTGAGCTCGGATCGCGAGCCTGCCGTTCGGCGCGGCTGGACCGATGCCCTATCCGACGCATGGGATGCCACGGGCGGAAGGGCTTGGGATGCGGCGAAAGAAGGCGCCAGTACAGTCGCCGGCGAGGTGAGCGATCTGGCGTCCGACGCATGGGATGCCGCCAAAGATACGGCCGCCGCATTCATCGACACGATTGCGCCCGGACTGCTCCCGTTCCTGCGCGACGTGGGCGGCGCCATCTTCGACAAACTTAGCGGCGGCCTCGGTGGATTGTTGGGTGGAATCTCAGCCCGCATTCAGAATCAGGGTGTCGCGGGCGCTATTGCGGGACTTCTTGGCGATCTGGCGGGTTCCCTGGGTAAATCGCTTGGTCAACTCGTAAACGGATCGTGCCAATCGATGGTCCAGGCGGCATCTTCGATCATCGGTTTCGTGAAGGAGATCGGCGGTGAGGCGTTCGCCGAATTGGGCAAAATGGCCAGCGCGGTCGGTGGGTTCTTCTCCGATCTCTGGAATGACCTGGGAGCCCCCGCACTAGCCGCCATTCGCAAAGTTGCAGGCAGTGCGTTGGACTGGATTGAGGAGAAAGCTGCGTGGGTATGGGACAAGCTGGAGCCCATCCGTGCGGCGTCGTCCACGGCGTGGAATTGGATCAAGGAACAGTTCAACATCGCCGTCGACGAGGGGTCCGGAGTCCTCGACTGGCTATACGACAAGGCGAAAGAGCTGTGGTTCAAGATTCGAGACAAGATTGCGCCGATTCTCGGCCCCTTGAAGATGGTGGCCGGAGCGCTACTGTTGCTGTCGCCCCTCGGTCCGATAATCCTGATCTGGAAGGGCGCGCCGGTTCTCTGGGACGTACTGAAGTGGATTTGGACGCACGGTCTTAAGCCTGCGGGCGCGCAGGTGAACGCCTGGTTCCGCGAGTATATTCTGCCTCAGTTGCTGTCCGGAGTTGCGCAAGTAGAGAGTTTGCTCGATCAGGCTTCAGCATTTCTCTGTGGGCATGCGGGCGCAATTGCTTCCGGATTGAGGTCGCTTCAGGAAGCGCTTAGCGGTGTTCCGTTTCTGTCGTTGGCCTCTGGCGCGGTTGGGCTGGCGGCGGGTTTCTTTGAGAGTCTGTCTGGCAAGGGCGGCTGCAAATTCTCCGATGTCGTCGGCGCAGTGAAATCCGTTCTCTCTAAAATCTACGATTTTGCCAAGCCTGTCCTCGAGATTCTGCGACAAGCAGTGTTGATCGCCACGCTCGGGCCGTGGGCACTTTTGGATGATGGCGTCTGGGCCACGCTCAACCGGTTCATCGCCTTTGCGAAGAGGACGCCTTGCGTTCGCGAGATCGCGGGACTGCTGCACGTCGACGGCGTCATGGAGACCGTGGGCAGCGTACGCGCGTACCTGAAAGACATCTGGAAGGTCATCAGCGATCAAGACGAGTTCGAGGCCGCTATCCACAAGGCGCTGGACGGAATGGTTTCGCGCATTCCGGGCCGGGTTGAAGAGATCGCCGGCGCTGCTTCCGGGCTTGACGGTCCGCACTTACATGTTCTGCTGAATCACTTCCTGGTACCGAAACTGGCAAGTCTGTTTGGGCATTGGAAAGACCTGCTGACCGGCATGATTTGGGATCTTGTGTGGCCCTGGCCGGGCGTCATGAAAGATGTCGACGAAGCGAAGAAGCACATTGGCCAGCTAAAGGACGCGCTGTGGGACTTTCAATTCAGTAAAGCGTCCGACGCCGGTTTGACCATTTGGCGCGACGTGAACGGCATCATCGGCCATCTCTACGGGTGGTTCTTCATCGCGTCGGTTTTGATTGGCGCCGTGTTCGCCTCGCCTCAGGCTGGTGCGGCGGTGGCGCTAGAGGTCGGCGAGGTGCTTCTGGCTTCGACGATCGCGGCCGAGGTGCTGACCGTGGGTAAGTCCCGCTTAAACTTAATGTCCGCCGACCGGCGTGCGCTCACCGGCAAGGCGCGTGAGACCCAGGATCACGACGACTACGAAGAAATGGCGGGCAGCATCGTCAATTTGGGCGTGCTCGGAGTCATGTCGGTACTGGGCGAGATCGCAGCGGATTTCGCAAAAGCGGTCTTTGCGGAGATCAAAGGTATTTTCCTCCCCGAGGGCGAAGCTCCCGCGACAGCGGAGATTCCTTCCACCACAGAGAAACCGGCGCCAGAAGCTCCCCAGGAGGCTCCGAAGTCCGAGACACCCGCCAACAAAGCCGAGGCCGAGGATTTTCCCAAGGCGCAATTTGAAGGCGAACGCGCACAAGTTCGCGAGAAAGCCGCCCATCCCGAAGAAGTGCACGAGGTATCGGATACGGATCGAGCCAAGGAGTTCGACGCCGAAATAGAAATCGAGGATCACACTTACGACCGCGTGGAAGAAGACAAATCCTGGTGCCGGCATTCCAAGGAGATTTGCCATCTGAATCTCGGCGACGATGTCAACGCCGAAGTCGACCAGGCGTTGAGAGATAAGCGCGCGGAGTACGAGGACAAGTACGGCGACCTGGACGATGATCGGCCCAAGCGCGGGAAGATGAGCAGAGGCAAGCCAGAACTCGAGAATTCAAAGTGGCTGAAAGACGAAGAGCCGAACCCGCAACGCCGGCAGGAGTTCATGGAGTGGCTCAAGCGCGAGCCCGAGGTGGCAGGCGAGGAGCCTCTCCGTGCTGGGACGCCAGAAGCTGAGGCGGCTCTGGATGATTGGCGGGCTGAGGAAAACGTCGAGCCAGGGGTCAAATCCGACGAACAGATTACGCAAGAGGCCGAGGACGCCTACCGCTTGGCCAAAACAACGGGCTACGGAGGCGAATTTGATGAGGCGGGCTTCATCCAGAAATACAAAGAGGGAGATGTCTTCGACCAGGAGAATCGCAGGTGGAAGTCCGCCGACGCGATTCCAAAAGAGACCGTGGCTCCCTTCCCCGAGAACGTCACTCTTGACGAAGCATTTGAACGGCTGACAGGCGAGGGTTCCGATTCCAGTTTCAAAGCTTATAACAAGATGCTCCAGGATTTCGATGTGGCTACCGAAGGCGACGTGCGCAACGCCCTGGATGGCAAGTTGAAGGCAGGTGAGCGGAGCATTGGCGACATCCGTCATGGACTGAAGGAGGAATTCCGCGGCAAAGTTCTGGATCGCATGTTCAAAAAGGACGGTAAGCCGCTGGACCTGAAGGCAAGCCAGCAGGAAATGCTCGACATGACCAGTGAGCTGAATTCCAGCGATAAGGGGACACTGGCGGAAGACTGGGTCGATCGCGCAACCACAGAGAACAGGAAAGCCGCCGCTGATGCGGCGCAAGCGAAGGCCGATGCGGCGAAAGCGAAGGCCAACGAATTGAAGGACAAGCCCGGTGCGGCAGAGGCGCAAAAAGATGCCGAAGCGGCGCAAGCGGAAGCTGACAAGGCAAAGCAATCGGCTGACGCCAAGGACCTGCGTCAGGTGGATGTAAACGCCAACGGCGAGAACGGAATGAAGGGAGACCGAAGGCTCGATCGCGTGGAGGGCGATACCGTCGTCGAAATTAAATCGGGCAAAGGCAAGTTCAATCCGGATGAAATCGGAGAATTGGATGACCACCTGAGCCTGGTCGACAAGCAGGGCGCGATAACCGATGCGGAAGGGAATGCGGTTCCACTGAAAAGTGTGCGGTGGAAATCGTTGGATCCCAAAGGCGCGAAGGCCAACGCGGAGTTTATGAAGACTCGACTGAGCGCGGCGCCTGAAGCTCTATCCTGGGAAATCACCAACGATTCTTTCGAGACCAAAGTCTTTACGAGCGAAAACGCGGGAGAGATCGATGCATTCCTAGGAATCAAGCCGAAGAAATAAGGACAAAATATGAAGATTACTCTGCATCTATCGTTCTCGTCTTCGGATCTTCCTGATTTATTCCGCGCTCTGATGGCGACCGGCATCACCGGCGGCGGACCTCCCGCTTCCCTCTTTGTCGATTCCGACTCGCGCCCTTTAGAACTGGGATGGTTGGAAGCGTGGTCGGTACGGGCGAAGAGCTCACTCCGGGCCGACTGGGAAAGTGGAGCCTGGATTGCCCTTTTCCGCGATCGAGTCGTTCAAGTGTTCGTCCCGGACTACGATCTCGACGCGCCGCACTTTCTCGAATGGTTGGAGCGTCTCCCGTTTTCGGTGGGGGCTGCGGCCAAGATGCACCCGGAGTGGACGGACGGATCATTGGGTGAGAAATATCTGGCCCCGGGCTTCGGAGATATGCACCTCAAACTCGGTTGGGGTTGTTTTTTCAAGGGTGATGGGCACAAGCGGCTATGTTCCCGGCGCTGGTTGGACTTCGGACCTTGGCGTAACATCCGAGGCAACAACGACACCAGCCTGATTCTGTTTCATGACTTGTACGCGGATGCAGCTCAGGCGATTGCTCAGGCGCGCCCCGGGCATGAGCGCATGGGAATCTCCGCAACCGGTGGATTTATCCAAACGGACTACAAATTTGCATACGATTTGCGCGGAAAATACGATCCGGATAATCGCACCGTGCGGGTTGTGGTTCATGGACGAGAAGTGAGCCAGAGGGAGATGCTCGACGCTTGCGCGAGGAGGCTCTATCAATCGCTTGGTCCGAAAGAGCCTCTCGACAACGTGGTCTACGTATTCGTCGAAGAGGCGCCGGCTGCCGCACACCTCCCTGAACTGTGGCTTCGTGAGCTTGGATGCCATGTTTTTCGTGACGGCGTCGAGATCGATTTAGCCGCTGACTATCATCCATCGCCGGTGAAGCCCGATTGGGTCCAATCCTTGAAGGAGTGACATATGCGAAGGGAATACTTTGAGAAGAACAAATCGGAAGCCCCCCAGCCCCGTCGCCGCAAATCGTCGGGCGATTCGGGCGCTCCCTCCGGCATACCGAAATTCCTGACGCCGTCGGGTGGAAAGCCTATCGAAGGCGCGCTTCGCTCGGACGCCGAACGATCCTACGGGCGCGATTTCCACGATGTCCGCATTCACACGGATAACGACGCGGCCGAGCTTGCCGCAGATCTTAACGCACGTGCCTACACAACAGGACGTGACATTGTCTTCGGAGAAGGCGCATATCAGCCCGATACTTTCGAAGGCCGGCGCCTGATCGCGCACGAACTGGCGCATGTGATCCAGCAAAGCGGCGGGTCGACGATTGGTATTGGTCAGCCTTCCGACGACAACGAGCGGGCGGCCGATCAAGCGGCTGGCGGAGACACGACCTCTCTCTCCAGCGCGGGAGCCGCTCCATCAATCCAGCGCGAAGCGTTGCCAACCCTTAAGCCTCCCACTCTGCTTGCGCGAGCCATGGGTTCCGGGACCATTGGCGGCTTCGCAACCGGCAGTGCAACCCTGGATGCCGGACAGAAGGGCAGCATCGCTTCCATCGCCGCGAATATCCTCTCACTCCGCGATAGCCATCCCGGCTGCACCATTTCCGTGACCGGTCACACCGACGCCGTGGGCACGGACGCGAGCAACATGACATTGGGTCAGGCGCGCGCCGATGCCGTCCGGGACCAACTTGTTCTTGACGGTGTACCGCCGGAGATCGTAATGACGGATTCGGCAGGGGAATCGCAGCGCAAAGTGCCTTCCCATGTAGCTGAGCCGGCCAACCGCCGCGCTGAAATCCACTTTGAGCCCGACTCGGGGGTCCGGCTGGCGCCCGAATTAGCTCTTCCGCCGTTGCAAGTCCCCCCGGGGCAGGCTCCCGTTCCGCCGCCGCGGCCCAAGATCTCACTGGACCTGCCGCCCTCGGATGGGCAGTTCCCACCCTATGGACCGTGGGCGCCAGAATCGCCCGCCGAAGCGGGCAAGCGCATTTTTGCTCCGATTCCGCCAGACTCGCGCGAGCCCGACAAGCCTTTGCTGGGGGCAGTGATCGATAAGGTCGACTCTGTCCTGAAGGGTATGCGGCTTCCAGACTGGGCCCGCGACGCAGTGAAAGACGGTGTGAAGGCCGCCATCGTGAAGGGCGCTACCGCAACTGCCGATGCTGCGATGGACAAAGCTGGTGTAAGCGGACAAGAGAAGCAGGCGATTCATAGTATCGTTGAAGCCGCCATCAAAGGTCAGTTACCGTGACGCCCAAGACCCTTACCATCGGGATGGCGACCTACGACGACTACGATGGAGTCTACTTCACCGCGCAAGCCATCCGCCTCTATCATCCCGAGGTAACGGCTACGACCGAGATCCTGGTGATCGACAATCATCCCGAAGGCCCGTGTGCAATGGAATTGAAGGCGCTCGGCAACTGGATCGACGGCTACCGCTACATCCCGTGGAACCGTACATCGGGCACCTCGGTTCGGGATCTTGTATTCCGCGAAGCTGAGGGAGAGTTCGTGTTGTGCGTCGATTCTCACGTGCTGTTCGCTCCAGGAGCTCTCGGCCGTCTGCACGAATACCTCGCCGCCCATCCCGATACTCCCGATCTATTGCAGGGACCGCTGCTTTACGATGACCTGCGGAGCATGTCCACCCACATGGAGCCGCGCTGGTCATCGGGCATGTACGGCGTGTGGGGAACTGATGAGCGCGCTGCCGATGTGAATGCTCCTCCATTCGAAATCGGTATGCATGGTCTCGGCGTCTTTGGCTGCCGCCGTTCCGCATGGCCAGGTTTCAATCCAAGGCTGAAGGGATTCGGCTGCGAGGAAGGGTATATTCAGGAAAAGTTTCGCCGAGCAGGTGGACGTGCTCTTTGCTTGCCGTTTCTTCGCTGGGTGCACCGGTTTGGACGGCCCCGGGGCACGAGCTATGAGAACGCATGGGAAGACCGCATCCGCAATTACATGATTGTTGCGCGAGAACTTGGCCGGGACGGTTCCGACGTGATCGACCATTTCCGCGCGCACCTGGGAGCCGAGACGGTGAAGAGCATTGCCGCATCCATAGCGGTGGAACTGCGAAACCCGTTCAGCTTCTTCGACGCCATCTATTGCATCGATCGCGGCAACGATGCGGGACGCTGGCAGGCCGCTTTAGCTCAATTCGAAAATGCCGGAATCGCGGCTCGCATCCGCCGGTTTCCGTTCACCCCGACACCTGCCGATCCGCACATCGGTGGGGCTCTGGCGCATCGCGCGGTTGTGCAAGAAGCCTCGCGGCTAGGTTTGAGGAATGTTCTGGTGTTTGAAGATGACGTCGTCTTAACGCGCGATGCGCAGGCCCATCTTCAGAGATCCCTGACGGAACTAGGTGGCCGCGACTGGGATCTCCTCTACCTGGGAGCCTGTTGCTGGAACCGCACCTATCCTCTGGCCCAAGGATGTGCGCACCTGGAAGAGGCCGGCGCCGTTACAGCGCTCCACGCCATTGCTTATCACGAGTCCATCTATAGCCGCATACTCGATCAGGTTCCTGCAGACATTCCCTCTATGCAGAAGTGGCTGAAAGCACACCACGGGCTCGATCAGTACTTCGCGAACGCTGTGACAGAAAAGAAATTCCTCTTATCACCACTCGTGGCTAGCAGTGCGCAACTCATGCCGTTTGAGAGTGAAGATTTCCGCGAGCGCGTTGCGTGAAAGGCTCGAGCATCCGTGGCACGTGCTTGAGAGGATCGCAGGCGAACCAGAAATGGCCGGTGGGTGTTAGTGCTGTTTACGCGAGCCTCGAAGAGGAGGACGCGCGCGCCGGAGTCCTGGCAACTCTCCAACGACCCCGTTTCGGGAAGCGCGGCCTATAGCGGTTCGGGTTCAGCTATCGTCAAGCTGTCCGAAGGGTTGCCTACAGGCGCTGGTGCGGTGATCGCGAAACATCCGGAAAGCGTGAATCATTTGGCCGGAGGTTCAAATAATCCTCTCCGCCCCGAGCAATTATGCTAGGCTAAACAGCCATATAGCCATGGCTCCCAGTGACCGCGACCTAGGAATGCACCGCCGGATTCGGCGGCGCGACTTTCTGAACGGGGCGGCCATCGCCACCGGAACCCTTCTTTCCCCCGCGGCTCTCCGGCGCGCGTTTGCGAACTCTGCCGAGCCAGAGACGCTGCCCGACTACTACCCGCCCGTATTGACTGGCATGCGCGGTGACCACGACGACATCTATCAGACGCCCCATGCGGTTCGCGATGGCCGGTTCTGGCAAACCGCGGGAGCGCCGGCGGACACGGGCGAGAGTTACGACCTGGTGATTGTCGGCGGGGGAATCAGCGGCCTGGCGGCGGCGCACTTCTACCGGCAGGCAACGGGCCCGAACACGCGCATCCTGATTCTGGAGAACCACGACGACTTCGGCGGCCACGCGAAGCGCAATGAGTTCCACCAGACAGGGCGCATGTTACTCGGTTATGGCGGGACATTCTCCATCGAGAGCCCGTCGCCTTATAGCCCGGTAGCCCGGCGCGTGATTGAAGAGTTAGGGATTGACGTTCCTTCCTTCCGGCGAGCGCTGGACCGTCAGCTTTATCCGTCACTGGGGTTGAGCCCCGGGGTGTTTTTCGATAAAGAGACATTTGGCAGGGATGTGCTGGTGACGGAACCGGTTCCCGACTCATACCATGAACCTTCGCTGCGACACACAGCGGATGACCGATGGCGCGTCTTTTTAGCTAATGCCCCGATGGCCGATGAAGCTAAGAAAGATCTACGCCGCCTTTATGACGATCACAAAGACTACATGCCTGGCTTGACGTCGGACGCGAAGAAGGCGCGTTTAGCGCGCATGAGTTATGCGAAGTATTTGACGGACGCCGCGGGATGCCACGAAGACGTGGTGAAGTATCTGCATGCGCGGCCGTACGGGTGGTTTGGGCTGGGTATTGATGCGGTTGCGGCGCAGGATGCGTGGGGATTGNNCATCGATCGCGCGGCTGCTGGTGCGGAAGTTGATTCCAGACGCTGTGCCGGGTAAGAACGCCGTAGACATCGTTCTGGCGCGGACGCGCTTCGCCGCCC
This sequence comes from Bryobacterales bacterium, assembly GCA_003136675.1. Lineage (GTDB taxonomy): Bacteria > Acidobacteriota > Terriglobia > Bryobacterales > Bryobacteraceae > Bog-113. Next base: position 24,254 of record PLFE01000062.1, on the reverse strand, counting down.
TCGACCGCAAGGATAATGATACGCGGATCCGGCTGAATAGTACCGTCGTTCGGGTGGCCCATAGCGGCGACGGCGTTGATATCGCCTACATGAGGCACGGGCACCTACAAAACGTGCGGGCGAAGAACTGCGTGCTGTCGTGCTGGCACGTGATGATTCCGTACATCTGCGGCGAACTTCCCGAGCAGCAAAAGAAAGCCTTATCCTTTGCGGTGAAGGTGCCGCTGGTTTATACCAACGTCCTGCTACGGAATTGGGCTTCGTTTGAAAAACTGGGGGTGAGTGCAGTGTACTCGCCGGGATCGTTTCATAGTGAGATGAGTTTGGATATGCCAGTCAGCCTGGGCGAGTATCAATGTTCGCGGCGTCCCTCAGATTCCATTGTGGTGCATATGCAGCGCGTGCCTACCCACGCCGGGCTGCCGTCACGCGAGCAGCACCGGGCGGGCCGGCTGGACTTATATAACACGACATTTGAGACCTTCGAGAGAAACATTCGCGATCAAATGGCTCGAACGCTGGGCGCGGGCGGGTTTGACCCTGCGCGTGACATTGCGGCGATCACGGTGAACCGATGGCCGCACGGATATGCGTACGAATACAACTCGTTGTGGGATGGGTTCTGGCTGGATGGCGGGGAGCAGCCTTGCGTGACGGCCCGGCAGCCCTTCGGCCGCATTACGATTGCGAATTCCGACGCGGGCGCTTACGCTTATACGGACAGTGCGATCGACCAGGCCCACCGGGCAATCACTGAGCTCTTGCATCGTGTGTGAAGACGCTATTGCGCGGCTTTCACCTCGTTCCAGAGCTGGTTGTACTTATCGCGCCGCGGAACGTTCCGCCAGAAATAGATTCCTCTTTGATACGCATCGAGATTATCGAGGTGCAGACCATGCCGCTCTTCCGCGGAGAGCAAAGAAGCTACGCCTGGGTTGGCGGGCAGGTAGCCGGTGACGGCGGAAACCTGTTTTTGCACGGGTGCTTCACTGAGATACTCAATCAGTTGATACGCGAGTTCCTTCTGGCGGCTCTGGGAGGTAATCATCAGGTGATCGATCCATCCCGTGGTATTTTCCTTCGGGATGGTTTCGGCGATGGGAAAGTGACGGGCTTGTAATTGACTCGTCATGAGCGGCCATCCCATCGCGATTGAGATCTGATGGCTTTCAAAAAGGCTGGTGAGTTCGCCCGCGGTGGACCACATTTTGCGGATGTTGGGCTTTAGTTCGAGAAGCTTTGCTTTCACTTTGGCGAGTTGATCGTCAGTGAGATTGTAGATCGCACCGGGATCCGGCCGGTCGTAGCCTAATACCTGCGCGGTCATATAAACAGTGGACAGATCGTCCCAAACGGAAACTTTGCCACGCAGAGTTGGCTCCCACAGCACGCTCCAACTATTGGGGGCTGTTTTGAACCCGGTGGTGTCGTAGAGCAGGGGATTGGGTCCCCATTGGAAGGGTACGCCGTAGACGTTCCCCTGGTTCTTCACCAGCGGTAACGAGGTAAGGACAGGCATTAAGCTGTCATAAGACGGGATCTTTGCAAGATCGAGAGGCGCGGCGAGGCCGGCGGTGATCATGGTTGCCGCGACATCGCTCGAAGGCGAGATGACATCGTAGTTACTCAGGGTTCCTCCACGCAATTTCGCAATGAGTTCATCGCTTGAGCCCATGTAGGCGGCACTCACTTTGCAGCGGCACCTGGCCTCGAACGGGCGGATGAATGACGGATCCGCATAACCTTCCCACACGAGCAGAGAGAGAATGGGCTCGGACTTGTGGCAGCCGGCGGCAAGGATCAGCGCGAAAATGACGGGCGCGACGAGCTTCACGCCATAGCCATCGGAACCTGACGGATGGACGCCGCTCGGTCCGGCGCGAGGAAGAGAGCGGTCTCGATTACATCCAGGGCTTCTTCCATTTGTTCGTCCGTGATTACCAGCGGCATGAGGAGGCGGATGATGTTACTGTAAGTGCCCGCGGTAACAAGGATGACCCCGTGGCGATAGCAGTAGAGCGCGATTTGCTTCGTTGTTTCGGCGTCCGGCAGTCGCGAGCCGTCAGGCCTGACAATCTCAAAGGCTTGCATTGCGCCGATGCCCCGGACGTCGCCGATGGCCGGGAGTTTCCGCTGCCACTGGGCCGCTCGTTTGCGGAATCGCTCACCAAGTATCATCGCCCGGTCATTCAGATGGTTCTTCTGGATGGCTTCGATGGCGGCAAGCGCAGCAACGCAGGAGAGGGGATTGCCGCCAAATGTTCCGCCCAGCGCGCCGGGCGGGGTGTGATCCATAATCGGGGCCTTGCCGGTGACCGCCGCGATGGGAAGGCCGCCGCCCAGGCTCTTAGCACTGAGAAGCAGATCCGGTTCGACTCCATAGTGTTCGCAGGCGAAGAACTTACCGGTGCGAGCGAAGCCTGTCTGTACTTCATCGGCGATCAGGAGAATGCCATGCCTATCGCAGATTTCGCGTACGATGCCGAGCCACTCCAGGGGCGGCGCGACGAATCCGCCTTCACCCAGAATAGGTTCGGCAATGATCGCCGCGACNNGGCAATCGGGGTAGGTGAGTTTGTAAGAGCACCGATAGCAGTACGCATACGGCACGCGATAGATATCCGAGGCAAAAGGTTCGAACCCCGCTTTGTAAGGGCGGGTCTTGCTGGTGAGGGACAGGGCCAGCAAAGTGCGGCCGTGGAAGCCGTCCTCGAAACAAATCACGGCGGGACGTTTGGTAAAGGCGCGCGCGATCTTGATGGCGTTTTCGACGGCCTCCGCACCGGTGTTGAGCAGGATGGTCTTCTTGGGCGTGTTGCCGGGCGCGAGTTCGTTGAGCTTTTCCGACAGAGAGACGTAGCTTTCGTAAGGCGTGACCATAAAGCAGGTGTGGAGGAAACGATCCACCTGATCATGCAGGGCTTTCGTTACGCCGGCATCCCGGTGGCCCACGTTGAGGCAGCCGATGCCGCCGGCTAAGTCGAGGAAGGTGTTCCCGTCAACATCTTCAATGCATGCGCCTTCCGCGCGCGCGACGAAGATGGGCGTCAGTTGCGATACGCCGCGAGGAACAGCCGCAGCCTCGCGGTTCACCAAAGCGGAAGACTTAGGACCCGGAATACTTGTTCGTAAGCAGATTGAATTCATCAGTACCAACCAATGGGTTGTTCGCTCAAATTGATATGCACCTGTTTGGTCTCGAGATATTCTTCGATTCCCCAGGGTCCGAGTTCGCGGCCGAAGCCCGACTGCTTGTAGCCTCCCCATGGCGCTTCCACATAGGTGGGCTGCATATGATTCACCCACACGATGCCGGCACGAACGGCTTTGACTACACGCAGGGCGCGAAAGATATCCCTCGACCAAACGGCGGCGGCGAGCCCATATGGCGTGTCGTTCGCGATGCGGATGGCTTCGGTTTCGCCTTCAAACGGGATCACGGCGGCCACGGGCCCAAAAACCTCCTCGCGGGCGATGCGATGGTTGTTGTTCACGTCCGCGAAAATGGTGGGTTCGACATAGTAACCCCTGTCGGCAGACTGCAACCTTCCTCCACCGGCGACCAGTCTTGCTTCGCCCTTCCCGATTTCCTGGTAACTCCGGACGCGTTCGTACTGTTCTTTGCTGACTAATGGGCCCATCTTAGTGTCTCGCGAGAGAGGGGGGCCAAGTTTGATGGTCCTGGTCTTTTCAACCATGGCGTCAACGAACTTACTATAGATGGATCTTTCCACAAGGATGCGGCTGCCCGCGGAACAGACTTCGCCCTGATTGATAAAGACACCAAAGAGCGCGCCATCAACGGCGGCTTCGAAATCAGAATCGGCAAAGAAGATATTAGGCGACTTACCGCCGAGTTCCAGGGCGACGCGCTTGATGGAATCCGCTGCGCTCCGCAGGATCAACTTCCCGACGGCGGCGCTTCCCGTGAAGGCCACTTTGTCAACATCGGGATGGGCAACGATGGGTGCGCCGGCGGTGTCACCGAAGCCGGTGACGATGTTGATCACCCCCGGCGGAAAGCCGATCTCTTGGAAGCTGCCGGCGAGTTCAAGAATGGTGAGGGGTGTTTGCTCGGCTGGCTTGAGGACGCAGGTGCAGCCCGCGGCGAGAGCGGGAGCGAGTTTCCAGGCGGCCATCAGGAGCGGATAGTTCCACGGGATAATCTGACCGGCGACTCCGACCGGCTCACGGAGCGAAAGGCTGAGCGCATTATCCGGGACGGGATTCACATACCCCATGATCTTAGTGGCTATGCCGCCGTAGTATTCGAAGCAGGTGGCCGTGTCGGTAACATCAAACTCAGCTTCAACGATGGGCTTGCCGGTGTTGCGCGACTCAAGCTCCGCTAATTGCGCCGATTGGCGTCGGATGACGTCCGCTAACTTGAAGAGCAGCCTTCCGCGATCCTGAGGCGTGGTTTGCGGCCATGCTCCCTGATCGAAAGCGGCACGGGCGGCTTTGACGGCGAGATCAACGTCGGCTGCAATACTGTCCGGGACTTCGGCAATCACCTCTTCCGTGGAGGGATCATACACAGGAAGCCAGGCCTTTCCGCCGCTCTCGACGAAGTTACCGTTAATGTACATGCGAACGCGATTCATTTTCGATTTACAACCTTTACTTGCACCAGACTGTTTTGATATTCACAAATTCACGGATGCCGACGGTACTGAGCTCGCGGCCGTAGCCGGAGCGTTTGATGCCGCCGAACGGCAGGCGCGGATCGGAAGCGACGGGGCTATTGATAAAGACCGATCCTGCTTCGATACCGCTGGCGAAGAATTCCATTTCATCCGGGTCGTTGGTCCAGACGCTCGAGCCGAGTCCGAAAGGCGAGTCATTGGCGATGGCGAGAGCTTCGGCGGCATCTTTCGCGCGAAACAGCATGGCCACCGGACCAAAGAATTCTTCGTAGAAGGTGGACGATGAAGGGGGGACTTCGGAGAGAACCGTCGGCTGATAATAGTTACCGGGTCCCGACAGGCATGCGCCGCCGGTGAGTAGTTTGGCTCCGTCCAGCTGCGCGCGAACGACTTGATCGTGTAACCCAGACCGAATCGCGGCGGTGGCGAGGGGGCCGATCTGCGTATCGGGCAGCATGGGATCGCCGATGACGAGCGCGGCCATTCGTTTGACGAAATCGGCCTGGAAGCTTTCGTAAATCGAATCCATGATAATGAAGCGCTTCGCGGCGATGCAGGATTGACCGTTATTGATGGTTCGCGCGCCGACCGCCGCGGCAACCGTTGAGTGGAGATCGGTTGAGGGCAGCACGATGAAGGGATCGCTGCCGCCTAGTTCAAGAACTGTTTTCTTGATTTGCCGTCCGGCACGGGCGGCAACAGCTTGCCCGGCGGGCTCGCTGCCGGTGAGTGTTGCGGCGGCGATGCGGGGATCATCTAGGAGGGCACCGACCTGGTCCGCTTCGATCAACAGCGTTTGAAAGGTGCCAGGCGCGAAGCCGGCGCGACTCAGAATGTCTTCAATGGCAAGCGCGCATTGCGGCACGTTTGAGGCATGCTTCAAAAGGCCTACGTTACCGGCCATGAGCGCCGGAGCGGCAAAGCGGAAGACTTGCCAGAATGGGAAGTTCCAGGGCATGACTGCGAGTACCGCGCCTAAGGGCTGATAGCGGACAAAGCTATGCGCGGCGGTGGTGGCGATCGCTTCGTCGGCGAGTTGATCGGCACCGTGCTCGGCGTAGTAACGGCAGGCCAGCGCGCACTTGCGGGCCTCGGCGACCGCGGAAAGGAAGGTCTTGCCCATTTCGGCTGTCATCATCGCGCCGAAGTGTTCACATTCATCCTCCAGAATCTTCGCGGCTCGCGCGAGCCTTTCGGCGCGGTGCGCGAACGAGGTTTTCCTATGAGCTTGAAAGGCAGTATGAGCGAGAGAAAGCTTCTGCTCCAATTCTTGCGAGGAGAGTGGTGGAAACGTGGCGAGTGTTCGACCCGTTGCGGGATTTATGGAGGCGATTGGCATGTTAGACGGTCGCGGGAACATTCGCACGGCGGCGCGAGTAATACCAGAATAGCCCGGCGGCGAGGCCGAGTACGCCGACGCAGCTCAGGAGCATTTTGACCTCGAAGCGCCAGACGGAATCGACCTGGTGAGACGGGATGAAAGCAACGACCAGCCCGAGCGCGGTTGTCGCGATGCCACTTACAGCAGCAAAACGGATGCGCCACTTATGGGGCGATGTGGCGCCGCGAGGTCCGAACGCGACGCGGAACAGGGACAGGTAAACATAGGAGTAAGAAATCATCTGGAGCACAACGGCTAAGTCGATGAGCGTGACATAGGCCTCTTTGACAGTGCTACTTCCGGCGAAGCTCATCAGGATGAGACAGGACGAAAGCGCGGCAATGGCGCAAAGAGCGACATAAGGAGTTGCGTGTTTCGGGTGGAGCTTTCCGAACACTTTGGGGAGGTATTGGTCGATGCCGGAGACAAAGAGAATGCGCGCCGAGCCACTGAGCCACGCGGAGGTTGCGCCAATTACGGATACGGCAACCAGGAGCGCCAATGGCATCAGTATCCAGTTTGCGCCCAAGCGGACTGTCATCTTATCCACACCCTGGAGGACGCCTTGCAGAACCTTCATGTCGGATTGCTTCACGGCCAGCAATAGCGCCAGGGTGGCCCCGACGTACTGCAAGGCGGAAAGGATTCCGCCGTAGAGGACACCGCGCGGGACGCTGCGCCGGGGATTGTCGATTTCATCGCCCATGACGCAGCCAAGCTCCAGTCCAACCAAGCCGAAGCAGACCACGCCAAATGTAGAGAAGGCATTCAGGTCTAATTGACTGGGCCGGAAGGCGGCAGGGGGGATGCTCATGCCGAATTTCCAAACACAAACGGCGCCAAGCGCGATCAGGACAAGAGCGGCAGCCAAGGTGCCCAGACCGCCGATGTTATTGACCCACTTACCTACGCCAACATTCTGAATATTGGCGAAGGCAGTCAACCAAAGGAGCGTGATTGTAATGCTTCCAAAGACGAGGGGATTTTCGGCCACGTGGGCCAGCCCCGGCCCGCCTACATAGGCGAAGAGCCCGAGTAAGTAGAAAAGTAGCGTTGGGATAAAGAACATATTCGCCGTCCAGTAGCACCAACCACAAAGAAAGCCGTGGCGATCGCCAAACATGTGTTTCGTCCAGGCGTACACGCCGCCCTCCTCGGGGAATTGCCGGGAGAGTTCAATGACACCGATGCCCTGGGGTACGAAGAAAAACAGGATTGCGGCGAGCCACAGCCACATGGTGGTGGGGCCGCCCGCCGCGATGATAGGAACAACGTTGAGGTTGGCGATGGCGACGACGGATAGCCACGTTAGATCCCAAACGCCAAGCGCCCGCCGGAGATGCGGAACGGGCACATTGGTTGTCGCAGCACCGGTCGCCATCTGGATCCTGGTACCTTACGAGGCGTGTGTGCCGACCGCCATGCGCTCCTCTTGCGCCACGGCCAGAGCCGGGGCGATTTCAGAGAAGACCTGGAGATGTTCCTCGATGTCGCTCGCGGTGTGCTGAACCGAGATGGTCCATTGCTCATCCCACCAATAAGGTTGAGATAGAATGCCGCGGTTAGTCATGGCGAACCAATAGTGTGTCCAGAGATCTTCATCGACGTGATACCAATCGCGATAATTTCTGACGCGGTTGGGATAGAACATGAGAGCGCCATTGGCGCCCGCTCCGTCGGCGTAGCCGATCAGACCCACCTTCTTGATGGTGGCCTGGTATCCGTCAACAAGCTTCTTGTTCAGGCCGCCGACATACTCGAACGCCTCGCGGGTCAGCACTTCATTAAACGTGGCGATACCGGCGGCCATCACCACCGGATTCGTGTTGTAAGTGCCCGCGTGGAACATTTTCTGCTGGGCGATCACATCCATCACCTCGCGGCTGGCGGCGAATGCAGCGAGCGGTAGACCACCGCCAATCGACTTACCGAGGCAGAGAATGTCGGGCTTCAGATTGAAGTACTCACAGGCACCGCCATAGGCCAGCTTTCCGCCGGTCTTGACTTCGTCGAGTATGAATAGAGCGCCATGTTTGCGGGCAATGTCATGAAGGCCCTGCAGATACCCCTCGTCCGGCATGCAGAACGCGATGTTCATCATCACCGGTTCGACGATGATTCCGGCAATCTGGCCTGGATTTTCCTCGAATAGCCTTTCGACCGCGGGGAGGTTGTTGAAGGGCGCAACGAGAGTGGCGTCGCTGGTGCCGCGGAGGACGCCCGCGCTTGACACGACGGGTGTGGGATGTTGGGGATCGCCGAACTGTCCTTCCTTTGGTTTGACGCTGACGGAAACCGCGTCGTGGCCGCCGTGATAGCCACCCTCCATCTTAATGATCTTGGAGCGGCCCGTGACGGAGCGAGCGAGACGGAGGGAGTGCATGGTGACTTCCGAGCCGCTGTTTCCGAACCGGACCATCTCCACGGGAAACCGCTCGCACACGATTTCCGCCAGCTCGAGCTCAAGCCCGTGCGGCATTCCGAAAAGCGTACCGATTTTCAGGCGGCCCTCGACGGCCTTCATCACGGCGGGATGGCAATGCCCAGCGAACAACGCGCCATAGCAGAGATTGTGGTCTACATACTCGTTGCCATCCACGTCATGGATGCGGCTGCCCTTCCCATCCTTCACGAAAAGCGGGTACGGCGGATAGTAGCGATAATTGCTACCGACCCCGATGGGGACGCGAACGCTGGCGCGGGTGTGTGCATCGCGCGAGTTGGGCGTGCGCTTCTGGTAGGTGTCTAGCTCTTTCTGGAGTGCTGCGTACATCGTTCAGGTTTCCTTCAGGAATCGTCAAGTTTAAACTGCCTGGGTGTGGGTTCTCAAAAGTATACGGCGGCAAACCGGGACACGCAAGAGACCCGTGAATGCAAATAAATTTGCGTTGCCAGAATTTGTTCGCGTATACTTTCTTCTAACCTTCAGATTACAGGAAGGCGGGGATCGCTTTCGAGCGTCCGCAAATCCGTAAGAAGATCCTCGTCGTCACGGAATTGCCAGGCCAAGCCGCTCAATTGCGCCGCTTCAACTAAAATCTGCATGGACAAAGGAGGCATCTTGGGTGCGTCTCAGCTTGGCCGCTCGGTAGTTGCAGTGGTTGCTTTTTGCGTGTATGCGCCGCTTTTGCCGGGGCAGACGACGGGGGATATTCGAGGCATCGTCAAAGATCCGTCGGGCGCAGTGGTGCCGCATGCGCAAGTCACGGCGTCGCTTTCCGCCGCCGGGATTGAACGGAGAGTGACGAGCGGCGACGGCGGTGAATTCACCATTCCGACGCTTGCCGTGGGCACGTACAAGGTGCGGATCGAGGCACCGGGCTTCAAGGTCTACGAGCAGGACAATGTCGTGATCGATATTGGCCACGTGGCGCAAATAACGGCTTCGCTGGAGATCGGCGAATCGACGCAGGTAATCACGGCGGAAGCGGCTGCGCCGCTTGTCGAAACAACCAGCACGCAATTGGGCGCGGTGATGAATTCCACCGCGGTTGCGAACCTGCCTCTTTCCACACGCGACACCTACCAACTGCTGCAGCTGCAGCCCGGCGTTCAGTCGCAACAGGGCTATGCATTGTTTGCGGGCAGCGACGAGGCGGGCGCTGTGTCGGTAAACGGCGGCCGCGGGCGCGCCAATAACTATAACGTCAACGGCGGCGACGCGAACGATCAATTTTTGAACGGACCCGCCATTCAGCCCGTGCCGGATGCGATTGAGGAGTTCCGGGTTCTTACGAATACGTTTGATGCTGAATATGGACGCAATTCCGGGTCGGTGGTCAATGTGGTCACCAAGGGCGGTACCAATCAATTTCACGGTGATGTGTACGAGTTTTTCCGGAACACGGACCTGGACGCGCGCGGCTTTTTCGATACTGTGCGGCCTCAGTTTAACCAGAATCAATACGGTGGAACGCTGGGCGGCCCCATCAAGAAAGACAGGACTTTTTTCTTTGTGACGGCTGAAGGCCGGAATGTGCGGCAGGGAATTCCGTCGCCCGTAGTTACGGTACCGACCGTCACCGAGCGCAACGGGGACTTCTCGGGACAGACTCAATTTGCGGGCACTTTGACAGACCAGACAGTTGCCAATAATCTACTTGCGCGACCGGGATGCGCGAGCGCGGTTACGGCACTGGGCGGGTCCATCGGAGTGGGCCCATGGTCGAGCGTGTTCCCAACCAATGTGATTCCTACAGCCTGTTTTGACCCGACCGCGGCAGCACTTTTAAATAAGTATGTTCCGCTTCCAAATTTGCCAGGCGGGCAGTTACAGACAGTTCCGGTTCAGGGAGATATGTCGGAGCAATGGACGGTGCGCGTCGATCACCGGTTTAATGACAATCATCAATTGAATGCTTATGTGTACTACGACGACGATGCGGTGGCGCAGCCGTTCGCACACTTTCAGGCAGCAGGCGCCGATGTTCCAGGATTCGGCTCCAACTATTTCACACGAGATGCACAGTACAACTTAACCGAGACTTGGACCATCAACCCGAGCACCATCAACGTGGCGCATTTCACTTACTTCCGGGAGGGGCAGTTGGCGTACAACAGCCCGCAAGTGACGAATACCGTACAAAACTCCTGCGGCACCGTATCGGCTTCCACCTGCTTTGCCGACCCGAATAATCCGGACCTCGGTATTCACCCCGGGCTGGGATCTCATTTCGAAGGCGTTCCCTTTATCAATATCTCCGGCGGCTTCTCGATCGGTAACGATTCCGAGGGTCAGTTACCGCAGATTGGAAACAGCTTCAGCTGGACAGACAACCTGAGCAAAGTAGTGGGAAACCACAGTTTGAAGTTCGGCGCCGATATCCGCAGGATGCGCTTCGATCAGACGCTTTACTATAACGTAAACGGTTCTTACAGCTTTAACGCCGGCGGGACCAATGACGTGGGTTCAGACGATTTGTATCCGGACTATCTGCTGGGATTGCCAAACACTTACTCTCAGGGATCCGCGCAGGCGGAACATGTGAGAAGCTCGGCGTTCTACTTTTTTGCGCAGGATAGCTGGAAGCTCCGCCCCAACCTGACTTTGAATTACGGCCTGCGGTGGGAGTTGAATACGCCGCTCGCGGACGTCAGCAAACATGTACAAACATTCCGGCCGGGCCAAGAGACGTCCATCTATCCTTGCCAACTGAGCCCGAGCAACCCGCTGGTGGCGGTGTTTGGCACGACGGACTGCAGCGTGGGGAGCGCCGGTGAGTCTGTCAATCCGCTGGGGTTAGTTTTTCCCGGCGATCAGGGCGTGCCGGAATCGCTTACGCAAACTTACTATAAAGCTTTTGCTCCTCGGATCGGCCTGGCTTACAGTCCATCGGGCGATTCCGGCTGGAAGCATTTTCTGTTTGGCGCTCCGGGTGCATCGAGCGTTCGAATGGGTTACGGAATTTTCTACAACCCGGTGGAGCAACTGGTGCTTGAACAATTCAGCGCCGAACCTCCGTTTGGAGGCAGCATCAGTTTGGCGAACACGGAGTTCAATACCCCGTTTGAAGGACAAGATGGCAGCGTCAATCCAAATCCGTTTAATGGGATTTTGAATCCAAAGCCGGGACAAACGATCGACTGGGCTAGTTTCCGTCCACTGCTTCTCTACGGACAGTTTCAGCCCAAACTCCGTACGCAATATGCAGAGCAATATAACTTCACTCTGCAGCGGCAAATTCCCGGAGAAATCCTGATGCAGGTGGCTTATGTAGGATCGCAGGGACACCGCTTGCTGGCCTCACATGACCTGAATTACGGCGATGCGCAAACGTGCCTCGACTTACAATCGATATCGGTTTCCTCCAGCGACACGGCTCTGCAGTGCGGGCCGTTTCAGGCCGATAGCTCTTTCACAATCCCGGCCGGCGCCATTCCGGCGGGGTTTACCTTGCATCTACCGTATGGACCGCAAGCGACGGTGACCGGTCCAAACGCGAATCCGATTACGCTCGTCGGTCTGAGAAGGTATTCCTCTCCGTTGTGCAATCCGCTGACCGGCACGGGCTGTCCGCCGGACGGCGTTCCCGATTTTTCGAGTATTTTCGCCGAAGATACTATCGCGAACTCCAATTACAATTCGCTGCAGATCAGCGCCGAGAAGCGGCTTTCGCATGGGCTTCAGTTCCAGGCGGCCTATACCTGGAGTAAGTCGATTGATAATGCTTCCAGTTTTGAAAATGAGTTGAATCCGCTGAACTATGCGCTGAGCCGATCGCTGTCTTACTTCGATGCTCCACAAAGGTTCGTGCTGAGTTTCTATTACGAGCTTCCGAAGACGTCCCTGAAGGGTTGGGGTGGAATGTTACTGAACGGATGGAATATGTCGGGGATACTGACATTCCAAACGGGATTTCCTGTACCTATTACATCGTCGGATGATTACGAGCTGGAATACAGCGCGTTCTTTCAGTATCCCGGCGAACCCAATATCCTGACGCCGTTTCAACGCATGAATCCGAGAGGCCCAGGCAACTATGCGTTTAACCCGGCCGGTTTCGACCAGCCGACCGATGCGAATGGCAATCCGATCTACGGGGTTTTCGGAGATTCCTCGCGGACGGTGTGTTGCGGACCGGGAATCAATAATCTGGATATCAGTTTTCTCAAGGATGCGAAGCTGAACGAAAAGACCACGGTTGAGTTCCGGTCTGAGTTTTTCAACATTGCAAACCATGCGCAATTCAGTCAGGTAGATGGGAATATTTCGGATGGTGCAACGTTTGGCAAGGCTCTGACGGCGCGAGACCCGCGGCTGATTCAGTTTGCGCTGAAGTTGCTGTTTTAGGATTGCGCACAGACTCCGTGCCACCATAAAGTCTGTGCCACCACAATGATGAGATTGACCGCGGCGTTTTTTTTCAGCCTCATCGTTTTGTCTGCCGCTCAGCCGAAGAACGTCGTTCTGATCAGCGGCGACGAAGAGTACCGTTCGGAGGAATCGCTTCCGCAACTGGCGAAGATCCTCGCGACCTATCATGGCTTCCATTGCACGGTGTTGTTCGCTATCGATCCGACCGATGGCACGGTGAACCCGGGGCGGATGGATAATATCCCCGGTCTCGATGCGTTGGACTCCGCGGACCTGATGGTGATCGCCACTCGCTTTCGCGACTTGCCGGATGACCAGATGAAACACATCGCGGATTACGTGGAATCGGGGAAGCCGATCGTGGGAATCCGCACCGCGACCCATGCGTTTGCGCTGAAGTCGAGTTCCACCTTTGCGAAATACAACTGGAACGACGCCAGTGGCGGATTCGGGCGCGTGGTGCTCGGGGAGACATGGATCAATCACCATGGAGTGCATGGCAAGCAGAGCACACGGGGCGTCATCAACCCGGCTGAAGCCACGCAGCCGATCCTGACGGGAATTCAGAACGGGGATCTGTGGAGCAAAACGGACGTTTATGAAACCCGTTTGCCGCTTCCGGGCGACAGCCGGGTTCTGGTGTTCGGGCAGGTGCTCTCGGGCATGCATCCCGATGATGCTGCCGCGGCGGGAGCTGTGAACGATCCGATGATGCCGATTGCCTGGGTGAAGAGTTACACAGGAAGCGGAGGGAAGGCAGCCAGGGTTTTCACGACAACGCTCGGGACATCGGAAGATCTTCTGGTGGAGGGTGACAGGCGCCTGCTGGTGAATGCGTGTTATTGGGCACTGGGGCTGGAGCGGGCGATCAAAGCGGATTCAAACGTTAGTCTGGTGGGGACTTATCGCCCGCTGCCGTTTGGGTTCGGCGGCTTTGTGAAGGGACTTACGCCGGCAGAACTTTTGGGGGCTAAGTTATCGCCTCAGCAGTTGTTCAGCAAGAACTGCGCGTCGTGTCACGGAGAGGACGCGCGGGGCGCGGCGAAAGCGCCCGGCCTCACCATGAATCCGCGCGTGGCGGAACAATCCGCCGAGCAACTGCGGGCGTTTTTGGAACAAGGCAACCCCGCCGCCGGAATGCCGCCGTTTTCCGACCTACCCGTCGATGACCTGATCAACATCGCGCAGTACCTTCGCAACCTGAACGCTGAAATGATTGTTGCTCCGGTAGCCGCAGCCCGCAAAATCACATGGGGTGCGCCGCGGGCAGGCGACTGGCTCACTTATAACGGCGATGACTCGGGCAATCGCTACAGCCCACTGAAGCAGATCAACCTTGCCACGGTAAGTTCGCTCAAACTAAAGTGGGTGTTCCCGATAACGGCCTTCGGGCTGGAAGTAACTCCGATCGCCGCGGACGGCGTACTCTATGTTACCGGCCCAAACCAGGTCTATGCTCTCGATGCCCTGACTGGCGCCGCCATCTGGCGCTATTCGCGTCCCGCCAGTGCCGGTATGTCCGGGGATGCAAAGCTGGGCGTGAATCGCGGGGGCGCGATACTACGGGACAAGGTGTTTTACATCACCGACAACGCGCATCTGCTGGCGCTGGACCGGGCGAGCGGCAGGTTGCTCTGGGAAACTCCGCTGGCGGCCGGCGACCAACAGCACTACGGAGGAACCATGGCTCCGCTGGTGGTCGATGACATGATTGTGGCGGGCGTCTCCGGCGGGGATGAAGGGATTCGAGGATTCGTGGCGGCGTACCGGCCCGATGACGGAGCGGTTGTCTGGCGGCATTGGACAGTTCCCGACGGGGGCACCGGCGGAGGTTCCACTTGGCTCACCGGCTCTTACGATTCGACATCGGACACGCTCTACTGGAGCGCGGGCAATCCATGGCCAGATGGCGATGACCGCGCGCGGCCCGGCGACAATCTATACACGAATTGCGTGCTCGCTTTGGACGCTAAGACCGGAAACCTCAAATGGCATTACCAGTTCACGCCGCACGATTTGAAAGATCGCGACGCCACCGAACCGAACGTGCTGGTTGATTCCGTCTATCGGGGCAAGCCCTCAAAACTTCTGTTGCACGCCGATCGCAATGGCTTCTTCTACGTGCTTGACCGCACGAACGGAAAGGTTCTGCTGGCTAAGCCCTTTCTCCGCCGGGTTGACTGGGCCTCGAGCATCGACGCCGATGGGCGGCCGGTTGTGAAAGATCCGCGGGGCTGCCCCGACGATGCGGCCAACTGGGACTCCACCGCTTTCTCCGCGCAGACGCGAGACTATTATTTCCTGGCGCTGGAGGAGTGCGCCGGTGACAAGCCTGGCGGCTACCCGGATCAGACAGGCCAACGCTTCCTGCGAGCGGTGAACATTGACACCGGCAAGATCGTTTGGGAGGTCCCGCAGCCGGGGCCTGCGCGCGCCAAAACGTGGAGCGGCGTTCTGGCCACCGCGGGAGGTTTGGTTTTCTACGGCCAGCCAAATGGCGGCTTCGCGGCAGTGGATGAGCGGAACGGAAAAACGCTGTGGCAATTCCCTACCAACGCCCGCATGAAAGCTTCGCCCATGACTTTCACAGTGAGCGGCCATCAGTATGTTGCGGTAGCGGCCGGACCGAATATCCTCTGTTTCGGTCTATGATGCTACTATCCGGTTGTGATTGCGCCAGATCCATTACGCGCACTGCCTTCGGTGCAGGAACTGGTTTTGCATTGCGGACCAAGCGTGGCGACGTTTCCGCATGCCCTGGTGGTGCGGGAGATTCGCGCAGTTATTGATGAAGCGCGGTCCTCGATTCTTTCCGGTGGATCTGGGGCCGATCTTGACACACTTGCGCAGATTGCGATTGGCCGTCTGGGCGATTTTGAAAGACCGTCGTTGCGGCCGGTGATCAATGCCACCGGAGTGGTGATCCATACGAACTTAGGCCGCGCCCCGCTGGGGGCATGGAACCCCATCGCGGGCTACTCGAACCTGGAGTATGATCTTGAGGCCGGCCGGCGCGGCAAACGCGACGCGCACCTGGAAACCCTTTTCGAGGCGCTTCTCGATCGTCCCGCTATTGCCGTGAGCACTCTTGCTGTGAACAACGGTGCGGCCGCCACGTTTCTCGCGCTACACGAGCTTGCGGCCGGCTTTGAAGTGATTGTCTCGCGCGGGGAATTGATCGAGATTGGCGACGGTTTCCGTATTCCGGATATCCTGTCGCGGTCGGGCGCCATCCTGCGGGAGGTCGGGACCACAAATCGCACTCGTCTCGAAGATTACATTGACGCGATCAATGAACGCACGCGTTTGATCCTGCGGGTGCATCCCAGTAACTTTCACATCACGGGTTTCACCGTCAAGCCTGAACTCGCCGCATTGACGGCGCTGGGGCGCGAGCGTGGAATGCCAGTCTATGAGGACCTGGGCAGCGGCAATGTTGTGGACTTGCGTCCCTTCGGCGTTCACGAGCCATTGGTTTCCGATAGCCTGAAGGCTGGTGTGAATCTGGTTTCATTCAGCGGAGACAAGCTGCTGGGCGGTCCACAAGCCGGGGTGCTGGCGGGGGATCCGAACCTGGTTCAGCGCCTGAGACGCAATCCTCTATTCCGCGCGCTGAGGCTGGATAAGTTGATTTATCAAAGCCTGGAAAATACGGTGCGGAATGTGGTGTTGGAGCGTTGGAATCAAATTCCGGCGCTGCAAATGATCCGGCAGTCGGCGGAAGAAATCGGCGAGCGCGCCAAACGGTTGTTTCCCGAAGCCGAGTTGATTCCTGGTGAGTCCGTAATTGGCGGCGGATCTACTCCGGATCAGAGCATTCCCACTATTTTGGTGGTAGCTGCGACGCGCGATGTGAACCGAGCCGAGCGGGCGCTGAGGCATGCGGCTACGCCGGTGATTGGCCGTATTGCCGATGATAAGTTCGTTCTCGATTTACGGACGGTTTTCGCGGAAGAGGAAGTAGCACTGGTTGATGCGATGGGGCTTCTGGGTTAAGCGCGTTCCTGGTAAGTGCCTTCGGCCGTATTCACGCGGATCTTCTCGCCTTCGCAGATGAACGGAGGTACAAGAACCACGAGTCCGGTTTCCATCTTGGCAGGCTTGGTTACGTTGGATACCGTTGCGCCTTTTAGCCCTGGTTCGGTTTCCATGACGGTCATATCCACCGTAGCGGGCAGTTCCACTGAAATGGCCTTGCCCTCGTAGAACTCCACGGCCACTTTCAATTGGGGAATCAGGTAGTTGATGGCGTCACCCAGAATTTCCTTCGTGAGATGCATCTGTTCATAATTCTGGGTGTTCATGAAGTAGTAGTAATCGCCATCGTCGTAGAGATACTCCATATCCACTTCATCCAGAATGGCGCGCTCCACTTTGTCTTCCGAGGAGAATCGATGCTCAATCATGGAGCCACTCTTCAGGTTGCGCATCTTGGCCTGCACGAAGCCACGCAGGTTACCCGGTGTACGGTGGGCCACGCTAAAGATCGAAAACAGATCCTTATTGAACTTCACCACCATGCCAGGGCGCAGTTTTGTTGACGGAGTCATAAACTCCTAGTATAGCGATGCATCCGTAAAGCCCTAGAAGGGAAGAATCTCTTCGCGGACCACGTCGAAATCCAAACGGCGCTTCTGCAGATAGGAAATGTTGCCCAGGTGCGAGGCTTGCGCGGAACGGTGCCCGATCAATACATCGCCGTTCGGGAGCTTGCGACTCTCGACGCATTCGAGGAAGTTATTCACGTGGTCGGTGGTGATCTCATGGGCGGCCTTCACCACCACGGGCGGGGCGCTCTTATCCCGCGAGTTGAATTCGAAATGAGCCCGATCGATGTACATACGGCCCTCAGTTCCACACATCTCGATGGCTGCGCCGGTAACTCCGGGCGCGAGCGTGGCTTCGAACGTTGCGGTGAACTGCGTCGGGTATTCGAGCAGTACGTTGATGGTATCGGGCGCCGTGCGCCCGTCCTTATAGTTGTAGATTCCGCCGGCGGCCTGAGCAGAACCGGGGGTGTCCTGGTTCATGAACATGTGCACCACGTCGATCCAGTGGGTAAATAAGTCTGTCACCTGGCCGCCACCGTAATCGAGGTAAGCGCGCCAGTTGTAGTATTGCTGCGGATCATAATCGCGCCATTTCAGCGGGCCCACGAAGCGCGCCCAATCGAGGTTGGAGGGCTGCAGCCGGAGGGATTCCGGGGCGCGCCGCAGGTGGTAGCCGTTGCCATGCCACCAGGTTCGCGCCAAGGTGATCTTGCCCAGTTTGCCCGTGTCGAAGTATTCGTGTTTGGCCTGCAGATAGTGAATGCCCGAGCGCTGCTGCATTCCCACCTGGCAGATGCGGCTGTTCACGCGCGCGGCCTTCACGATGGGTGGACCCTCCTCCGGCTTGAGCGTCAGCGGCTTTTCGACGTAGACATCACGCCCGGAGTTCAGGGCATCGATGGCGCACGTGGCATGCCAGTGATCGGGCGTCGCAATCAAGATGACGTCCAGATTCTTCTCCGCGAGAAGCGCGCGATGGTCTTTGAAGCCCTTTGCGGCGGGTGCGCCGGGACGGCTTTTGGCGATGGCCTGCTGGGTTTTATCGATCGATTCGCCGTAGATGTCGCAGAGAGCGGCCACTTCGACGCGGCTATTGAGCAGGAACTGGCCCATGTCGTAGCGGCCGCGTTCGCCGCATCCGATCACACCCATACTGATGCGATCATTGGCGCCCTTGACGCGCGAGTAAGAGGCCGCGGTCAGCGCGATGGCGGAGCCGCGAAGAAGATCACGTCGAGTTTGAGTCATAGGAACATGGATAGTCTATCGCGGCTGCAAAAGGCGGGTGCTGTACATTTCAAACAGGCGGTCACAAGCTGTGCTGGAAAATATCAACCTGGATAAAAAGCTCGCGCGCGAGGAATACAAGCGGATTGAGCCCGCGTTGCAGGAACGTCTGTATCACCTGGAGAAAGCGTGCTGGGATCAGGGCGTTCCCTCCATCATTGTCTTCGAGGGGTGGGATGCCGCGGGCAAAGGCACCACGATCGCGGCGCTGACCCAGCGGCTCGACCCGCGGGGATTCAAGCTCTATCCGATCACGGCGCCCCGGACTTACGAGCAGCAACACCCCTGGCTGGGACGGTTCTGGCTGAAGGTGCCGAACCGCGGTGAAATGGTGATCTTCGACCACAGTTGGTATCGCCGCGTGCTCCACGAAAGAATTGAGGGGAGCGTTTCCGAGACGCTATGGAAAGAGGCGTATCGCGACATTGTGGAATTCGAGCGCATGCTCGCCGACGACGGCACGGTCTTCATCAAGTTTTTCCTCCATATCAGCAGGAAAGAGCAGAAGCGCCGCTTTCAAGCCATCGAAGCCGATCCGTTGGAGGCGTGGCGCGTGACCGATGGCGACTGGAGCCGCAACAAACAGTACGACCAATATCTGGTGGCGACGGAGGAGATGCTGGAGTTAACGGAATCTGAGTTCGCGCCCTGGACCGTTGTGGAAGCGACGTCGAAGTGGTACGCGCGCAAGAAGGTATTCGATACCGTCATCGGCGCCATGGAAGCGCGACTGGGGGCGAATGCTCCCCCGCGAACCGAGGCTGTCGACGCGATGAGGAATGCCGACCTGCGCGCCGCCATGGAATCGTTGAACGAAGGAGCGCAGTAATGCTCGAAACCATCGATCTGACTCGAACGCTCGACCGCGAGTCTTACGTGCGTGAACTGACGCAGCGTCAGGTGCAGCTTCGCGAGCTGGGTTATCAAATCTATCAGCAAAAGCGGCCCGTGATTATTCTGTTCGAAGGCTGGGACGCGGCTGGTAAGGGCGGCGCCATCAAGCGGGTGACGGAAAAGATCGATCCTCGCGGGTACACGGTTTACCCGATCAGCGCTCCGGAGGGTGAGGACAAAACGCGGCACTACCTGTACCGCTTCTGGCGGCGTCTTCCCGAGCGGGGCCAGATCGCGATCTTCGACCGGTCATGGTATGGACGCGTTCTGGTGGAGCGGGTGGAAGGCTTCGCACGGGAGAAGGAATGGAAGCGGGCGTTCAAAGAGATCAACTCGTTTGAGCGGCAGTTGCGCGACGACGGCGCGATCATGGCGAAGTTCTGGATCCATATCTCTCGCGAGGAACAGCTTCGGCGCTTCGAAGAACGAAAGCAGACGGGCTACAAGGCCTGGAAGCTGACGGATGAAGATTGGCGGAATCGGGAAAAGTGGGAGGCCTATGAGGAGGCGGTCGAGGAGATGCTGGTGAAGACGAGCACCAGGACGGCCCCGTGGTCATTGATCGAGGGCAACGATAAATATTGGGCCCGGACGAAGTTGCTCTCGACGCTGGTGCAGGTCCTATCCGATGAACTGGGCTACAAACCGCAGGACCCGCTGAAAAGCAAAGAGGCGAAGCACGGAGCAAAGACGCCGATCCACCCCGGAAACGAGTAACATATTTTATGCGGGAATCGTCGGTATCTTCTTTGCCCCGGGGAATTGGCTAAACGTGCCCACTACACTTGAACCACAGGAACGGCGACCACAAGAACGGACCTCTGCGCCGGACGGATTGAATTCCGAGCCCCCGCACCGTCGGAGCTTCTGGTGGGTCTGGGTGCTGGTGCTTGCGGCGGCCGGGTTTGGCGGGTATCGCTGGTACCAGGCATCGCAGGCCCAGCAGACGGCCGCGGCCGGGAAGCAGAAAAAGACGGCGGACCGTCCGGTTCCGGTGGTGGCGTCGTTGGTTCGGACGGGAGACATTCCGGTCTACCTCCGCGGACTGGGATCTGTGACGGCGTACAACACGGTGACCGTGAAGACGCGCGTAGACGGGCAGCTTACCGAAGTTGCTTTCAAAGAAGGACAGTTTGTTAATAAGGACGATTTGCTGGCGCAGATCGATCCACGGCCTTACCAGGTGCAGTTGGAACAGGCCGAAGGACAGTTGGCGCGGGATCAAGCGCAACTGAAAGACGCGCAAGTGAATCTGGACCGATACCAGACGTTGTGGCAGGAGCAGGTAATCGCCAAGCAGCAGTTGGATACGCAAGGCGCCACTGTAGGGCAGAGTCAAGGCACCATTGTGGCGGATAAATCGGCCATTGATAACGCCAAGCTGCAGTTGACGTATGCGCGCATCACCGCGCCGATTAGCGGCGTGATTGGCCTGCGGTTAGTGGACGCGGGCAACATTGTACACGCGACGGACTCGACCGGGCTTGCGGTGATCACGCAGCTTCAGCCTATCTCCGTTCTGTTTACGATTCCCGCCGATAATCTGCCGCCGGTGCTGCGGAAGCTGGAAAACGGAGGGCATCCGGAGGTGGGTGCATACGACCGGGACGACAAGATCAAACTGGCCACGGGGACGCTGCTGACGGTAGACAACCAGATTGATATGACCACCGGCACGTCGCGGCTGAAGGCGACGTTCAGCAATCAGGATCATGCGCTTTTCCCAAACCAGTTCGTGAATTGCCGCCTATTGCTGGACATGATGCATAACGCGACAATCCTGCCGGTGGCTGCCGTGCAGCATGGCCCGCAGGGAACGTTCGTTTTCGTGATTGAAGACGGCAAGGCGGAAATACGGCCTGTGACGATGGGGCTGACCGAAGGGAATGACGCGACTGTGAAGAGCGGCGTGAAACCCGGCGATATGGTGGTGACGGACGGCCAGGACAAATTGCAGGATGGGAGCTTGGTGACGACACGCGCGACCACGCGGACAACCGGCGGCAGAACCCAAAAGAATCCATGAACCCTTCGCGACCTTTTATCCTGCGGCCGGTCGCGACCTCGCTCCTGATGGCGGGTGTTGTTTTGACCGGCATCGTGGCCTATAAGCAGTTGCCTGTGTCCGCGCTGCCGGAAGTGGACTACCCCACGATTCAAGTCCAGACGTTTTTCCCCGGCGCGAGTCCGGAGGTGATGGCGTCGTCTGTTACCGCGCCCCTTGAACGGCAGTTCGGAGAAGTGCCGGGCCTGCAGCAGATGACGTCGATGAGTTCGTTCGGCAGTTCCACCATCACGCTGCAGTTCACGCTCGACTTAAATATCGATGTGGCGGAGCAGCAGGTGCAGGCGGCCATCAACGCATCGAACACATACCTGCCGGCGAATCTTCCGAACCCGCCGGTCTACAGCAAGACGAATCCGGCGGATTCTCCGATTCTGGTTCTGGCGCTGACGTCGACTTCCATGCCGCTGAGCAAGGTGGAAGATTTTGCCGACACTACGCTGGGGCAGAAGATTTCGCAGTTGCCCGGCGTGGGCCTGGTGAGCATCAGCGGCGGCCAGCGGCCGGCTGTACGGATTCAGGCCAACCCCACCGCGCTGGCCTCCTACGGGCTGAGCCTCGAAGATATCCGTACGGCGATGGGAAACGCGAACGTGAACCTGGCCAAGGGCAATATTGAAACAAACCGGCAGGCCTTCACCATCGGCGCGAACGATCAGTTGATGACCAGCGCGGAATACAAGCCCATCATCATCGCTTACCGGAATGGAGCGCCGGTGCGGCTTGCGGACGTCGCGACGGTGATCGACGGCGCGGAGAACGTACGGCAGGCGGCGTGGATGAACCAGACGCCCGCGGTGATTCTGAACATTCAACGGCAGCCGGGCGCCAACATCATCGCCGTGGTGGACCGCGTGACCAAGCTACTGCCGCAACTGCGCGCGTCCATCCCGGCGGCGGTGAATGTGGAAGTGCTGACGGACCGCACCACTACTATTCGCGCGTCGGTGAAGGACGTACAGTTTGAAATGATGCTGACCATCGCCCTGGTGGTGATGGTGATCTTTCTATTCCTGCGAAACCTGGCGGCGACGGTGATTCCGAGCATCGCCGTGCCGCTTTCCATCGTCGGCACGTTTGGCGTGATGTACCTGGTGGGATACAGCCTCAACAACCTGACACTGATGGCGCTGACGATTTCGACCGGCTTTGTGGTGGACGACGCCATCGTGATGATTGAAAACATCGCGCGGTATATCGAAGAGGGCGAGCATCCGCTGCGGGCGGCGCTGAAGGGCTCGGAGCAAATTGG
The DNA here is from genome assembly GCA_003136675.1 of Bryobacterales bacterium. Lineage (GTDB taxonomy): Bacteria > Acidobacteriota > Terriglobia > Bryobacterales > Bryobacteraceae > Bog-113. Next base: position 1,365 of record PLFE01000062.1, on the reverse strand, counting down.
ATTTACTATTGTTTCGCTGACGGTTTCGCTGATCGCCGTACTGATTCCGCTGCTGTTCATGGGCGACATTGTGGGCCGCCTGTTTCGCGAGTTTGCGGTGACGCTGGCGGTAACCATTCTGGTGTCCGCTTTTGTCTCGCTCACCTTGACGCCGATGATGTGTGCGCTACTGCTGCGGCATAAGCCGGTCTCCCAGCAGAACCGTCTGTACCGGGCGTCGGAAACCTTCTTCGAGTGGGTGATCGCGCGTTACGCGACGACGCTGCGCTGGGTGATGCGCCACCAGACGTTGACGTTGTTTGTGACAGTGGGGACGCTGGTGGCGACGTTGTGGCTGTATATCGTGATTCCCAAGGGGTTTTTCCCGGTGCAGGATACCGGCATGATCCTGGGTATTTCGGAATCGCGGCAGACCATATCTTTTGCGGCCATGGCGGACCGGCAGCAGGCGCTTGCGCGCGTGATTCTGCGAGACCCCAGCGTGGAGAGTCTCTCGTCCTTTATTGGGATCGACGGCACGAACGCCACCGTAAATACGGGCCGCATGCAGATCAACCTGAAGCCGCTGGAGGAGCGAGGCATCAGCGCTTCGGACATTATTCGGAGGCTTTCGCCGGAACTGGCCAAGGTGGAAGGCATCACGCTCTACATGCAGCCCGTGCAGGATCTGACGGTGGAAGATCGCGTTTCGCGGACGGAGTTTCAGTACAGCCTGGAAGACGCCGACGCGAACGAGCTGCAACTGTGGACCGGGCGGCTGATGGAAAAACTGAAGAGTTTTCACGAGCTTCAGGATGTGGCTACAGACGAACAAAATGGGGGCCTGGTGAGCGAGGTGGTGATCGACCGCGACACCGCATCGCGCCTGGGAATTACGCCTCAGGCGATTGACGACACGCTCTACGACGCATTTGGCCAGCGCCAGGTCTCGACCATTTTCACGCAACTCAACCAGTATCACGTGGTGCTGGAAGTCAGCCCCGAATTTCAGAGGAATCCGAGCGACCTGCGAGACATTTATGTGCGCTCCGCGACGGGGCAGCAGGTGCCGTTGAATTCGTTCGTCTCCGTCCAGCCGTTGAACGGGACGTTGTCCGTGAATCACCAGGGGCAGTTTCCGGTGGTCACGCTTTCGTTCAATCTGGCGCCGGGCGTGGCGCTGGGAGAAGCCGTCACCGTGATCCAGCAAGCCGAACACGATATCGGATTTCCGGCCAGCATTCAGGCTTCGTTCCAGGGGACGGCGGCGGCGTTTCAGAATTCTCTGGCGAATGAGCCGATTTTGATTTTGGCGGCGCTGGTGACGGTTTACATCGTGCTTGGGGTGCTTTATGAGAGCTACATTCATCCGATCACGATTCTTTC
>PLFE01000198.1 GCA_003136675.1 Bryobacterales bacterium | reverse complement strand
AGCGTGCCCCATTGCGAGGCGCCTCCGGGAATGACGGCGAGATATTTCGCGCCTATGCGCAACAGCCCGGTAGATTGATCGGCTCCAGCCGAAACCGGGAACACGAGTTGTACGCTCGCACTGGCGCCGGGCGCCAGGCTCGCAATGGGCGCAGGAAGCGGCGCGGTCACCGAGTTGAGCTGCGCTACCGTGACGCCGATTCCCATGAGCGCCACGTTGCCCGAGTTGGTGAACGTCAACTGCACCACGTAGTTCCCGTTGCCATCTTTCGAGATCGACGGCGCGGCGTTCAAGTGATACACCGGGGAGACCACCTTGATGTTCTGGGTTGCGGAGACACCACTGAATGCGGCCGAAACAGTGGTGCTGCCCGGGCTTGAAGTGTTCAGTATGCCCGTCTGGCTGACGCCGCCAACCTGGGGCTCTGAGGACGACCATTCGGCCGTGTTGGTCACGTTGACCTGGGTCCCATCGCTGAACTGCGCGATGGCCGTGAGCTGCTGGTTGACGCCCGAGTATATCGTCGGGTACGGCGCTTGCACCGCGACGGACTGGACCACCGGCTGCGCCGTCACGTAGAAGCCGTAGCGCGCAACCGGACTGATTAACGGCCCGTCTCCGTTAAAGAAGCCGGAACTGGAGACCGTGTTCTCCCTGCCGTTCGTGGCCCATGCGGCTAGCGTGTGGAATCCGGGCAGCAAAGCGGTTGGAGCAGTTACCGTAAACGTCCCATCCGAATTGTGGGTCGCGGCCATCCAACTGGCGGACGAAGTATCGAACCGGAAGTACACGTCCTCCACCGGCGGGGAGTTGGGGTCGAGGCCATCCACGGCTGTCAGCGTGAAAGATGGCGAGGCACTCGTGGTCAGGTTGCCTGGCAGGTCGCCGATGCTCACCGAAAGCGGGCTGGGCTGGGCGGTCTCTTCCTGCACCACCCCTGAGAGGGACGTTTGATTGGCTCCGTAGACGTTCTCATGCACCGGGTCGATTGCCAGCGCAACCGCGCCTAACTCACGGCCTTCCGGGTCGTTGCTGGGGAGAAGAAGAGAACCGGTGTCTCCGTCGACGCCCACGGTTGGCTCACTGCTTTGCGCCTCATAGATGCGATTGCTCAGTGGATCCAAAACCATCATTCCGAGATGGGTATACCCGACTGGATACGAAGTGATCACCGCCTGATTCGTGCTGCCGTTGATCGCTGCAATCGTGAGCTGGGAGTTAATCGCTCCCGATGCGTAGATCGTGTTGGTGAAGGGATTTACGGCGACCACGTCCGGGCCGAATGTCAGCGGGATGGTGGAACTTGCGCCGGAAACGCCGTTGATCGCCGTGATGCTGTTGGCGCTTACGTTCGCCGCATAGATGAAGTTGGTGGCTGGATTCACCGCAACCGCTATCGGGCCCGGTCCCGCGGGGAATGAGCTGACGGTGTTCGTGGCGCCATCCAGCACGTCCACGGCGGAGTTGCCTTTATCCGCGACATAGATTTTGTTGGCGGCCGGGTTCACCGCTATTGAAGTGAAGAAGTACCCGGAATTGGCAGACGCCATATTCAGCGTGGTGGACTGATTCGTTGCGCCGTCGACCACAGTCATCGTGCCGTCGGAGTTGAGCGCGTAAATCATATCCGTGAGCGGGTTCACGATTCCCGTCACAGGTGACTTTGCGGTCGAAATCGTGGCGGTGTACTGCGTCGCGCCGTCAATCACCGTGATGTTGTCGCTCCCCGAATTCAGGGCGTAAATCTTGTTGGTGATGGGGTTCACCAGCGTTGCAAAGGTCTGCTGCCCCACGGGCACCGACGTCACGGCGTAGGTTGTCCCGTTCACGATAGAAACGGTGTTGTTGGCGGTGTCGCCGATGTACGCTGTATTCGTGAAGGGGTTGACGTCCACCGAGAAAGCATTCATGCCCCCGCTGAACAGGGTGACGTTGTTCGGCGCGCCATCGATCACCGTCACGCTGTTGCTGGCGCTGTTGGCGACATAGATCCGGTTGGTTGCCGGGTTCACAGACACGGCAGTTGGTGCGATTCCGGTGCTTAAGGTGCTGCCCAGGCTATAGCCGTTGTTCCCGTTCAGAATTCCCAGCGTGTTACCCGCGTTGCTCACGAGGTAGACCTGATTGGTCACCGGGTTCATGGCCGCGACGTTCCAGCCGTTGGAAAATCCACTTTGCAGAAGCGATGCGGTGTTGGTGAGCGCATTGTAGAGACCGATAAACCCGTTGGAGACAAGAACCTGATCGGTGATTGGATTCAGCGCAACCGCGCCACCGCCGAATGGGCCGGACGGAACGATTTGCTGATTCGTCGCGGCGTCCAGAACGAAGAACGCGTTCGCGAGCGAGTCTCCGAAATACACCTGATTCAGCAGCGGATTGTAGATGGCTGAGGTGAAGGTCACGCTCGCTACCGGAATTGTCGCGAGAACCGTCCGGCTGGCAATGTCGATCGCCGCGATCCCGCTGAACCCGCAGATGTAGAGACGATTCGCGTTTATATTTAGCGCCATCCCAGTGGTTCCGATAGCCGCGATGGTAGACGTATTTTTGGTGACGCCGTCGATGATTGTGATGTTGGAGGGGCTGGCGACCAGGATCTGATTCGTCACCGGGTTCACCGCGATCGCCCCCGGCGTGCTCCCGGTGGGAATCGTGCTGGTGTTGCCGGAAATGCCGTCGACCTCGGTCACGTTGCCGCTTCCGCTGTTGGCAACGTAGATCTGGTTCGTCAGCGTGTTGACCGCGATAGCCACAGGCGCGGAGCCGACGTTGATCGTGGTGGTGAGATTGGTCGCTCCGTCAATGACCGTAATCGTATTTGCGGATTGATTCGCCACGTAGATTTTGTTGGTCACCGGATTGGCGACAATCGCTTCCGGGTTGAGCCCAACGGGAACCGTGGCGACAACGGTCTGGCTGTCCTGGTTGACGTACGAGGCCGCGCTCACCGTGCCTGATACCGATCCGAGTGTCGCGGTGATGGTGCTCGGCGGGGCACCCAGAGAGGCGGTAAACAGCCCGGTGGAATTGACCACCCCCGACCACGTCACCGTACTGGTGATGTCGCGGGTGGAACCGTCCGTATAGGATCCCGTCGCGTGCATCTGAACCGGCAAACCAGGCGCGGCCATCGCGGGATTGGGTGAAACTGCGATTGACTTCAATGTTTGAGCCCCGGCAAGCGTCACTGCCGCCAAGCCCAGCGCCAGCAAGGCGCAGAAATGTTTACTGCCGTGCATCATTTGTGAACTCCGTTAAACTGAAAGTGAAAATTGGCCAACTCAGGAAGCAGTAGGCCTGCATTTCACATCGCGGAAGCAGCCGGCGAAAACTCGCACGTCGAGGAAATTTTTTTTCGAATGCCTAGCGGGATACACGAGACAGCCGAAGGCCAGCCCCAGGAGGTGACGCAGTTGCTGCTCGCCTGGAGCAATGGCGAGACGTCCGCGCTCGATCACCTGATGGTGGTTGTTTACGACGAGTTGCACCGGCTCGCGCGGTTCTATATGAACCGCGAATCCCCGGATCATTCCCTGCAAGCCACGGCGCTGATTCACGAGGCCTACCTGAAGCTGGTGGATCAGAAACGGGCTAAGTGGCAGAACCGCAATCACTTCTTTGCTGTGTCCGCGCAGTTGATGAGGCGCATCCTGGTGGACATCGCCCGTTCCCGTCACGCGCGCCGGCGCGGAGGAGAGATGAGGCGGATTTCTCTGGATGACGCGCCGGAGATCGCCGCGGGTGGTTCCGGTGAACTGATCGCGCTGGATGAAGCCCTCACCGCTCTGTCCGCGCTTGACGAACGGAAGAGCCGCGTGGTGGAGCTTCGCTTCTTTGGCGGATTGAGCGTGGATGAAACGGCGGACGTGCTGAAGGTTTCCCCCGCCACGGTGATGCGGGAGTGGAAGCGCGCGCAGGCATGGCTCTACTGCGAGCTGGATAAAGCAGGCCCTCCCGCCCTGACATGACGCCGGAGCGCTACCAACGCATCAACGAGTTGGCCGACGAGGTTCTGGAAATTCCCGCCTCGGGCCGCGCCACTTATCTGGCCGGCGCATGCGGCGGAGACGCCGGGTTGCGGCGGCAGGTGGAACTGCTGGTGGAGGCGCACGAATCCAGCGGCGCTTTTCTGGAGCAGCCCGCGGTGGAGCGGCTGGCGCACGAGATCGCCCAAAACCGCGCTACCGCGACGCTGGCCGGGCGTGAGATCGGGAAGTATCGCGTCCTGTCGCGGCTCGGCGCGGGCGGCCACGGCGAAGTGTGGCTTGCCGAAGACACTCAGTTGCTGCGCAAGGTCGCGATCAAGCTGCTCTCCGTCGACCTCGGGACGCGCCCGGATCACGTGAGGAGGCTCTATGCGGAAGCGCGTATCTGTTCCGCCCTGAATCACCCCAACATCGTTACCATTTATGACACCGGAGAGGTAGAAGGCGACGCCTTCCTCGCGCAGGAATACGTGGAAGGGGAAACGCTGCGCCGGCAGCTGGCGCGCGGCGCTATGCCGGTTGACGCCGCCGCCAGGATTGTGCAGCAGGTGATAGCGGCTCTCGCTGCATCGCATGCCGCGGGCGTAATTCATCAGGACATCAAGCCGGAGAACATCATGATCCGTCCGGATGGTCTGGTGAAGGTGCTCGACTTTGGTCTCGCGCGGTTCGTGGAGCGCGACGAGAGCAATGGCGCAGGCGCCCGCGGCACTGTGATGGGAACAGTGAAGTACATGTCGCCGGAGCAGGCTCAAGGCCTGCCCGTGGATGCCCGCACGGATATCTTCAGCCTGGGCGTGGTGTTTTTTGAAATGCTGACCGGCAAGACGCCCTTCACGGGAGCGACCGCGGAAGAGATCCTGACGGCCATTCTGAATCAGGAGCCCGACCTCACCGGCGTGCCGCGGTCCATGGAAGCGTTGGTGCGGCGTTGTCTGGCCAGAAACAAAGAAAAGCGTTACGCCTCTTCGGCCGCGCTTCGTGCGGAACTCGATCGGGCCACGCGCGGCAGGCATCTGAAGCGGCGCAGGTGGCTGGCCACGGCGGCACTGGTTATGGTGGCGGCAGCGGGGCTCGCGACATATCGCGGGCGGATGGGTCCCGGCCCGTTCGAATCGATGAAAATCAGCCTGCTCACGACAGCCGCTGCCGCTCCCAGTGCTGCCGTCTCTCCGGATGGCGCGCGCATCGCCTACGTTCTTGAAGAGCCGCTGGGCCAAAGCTTGTGGCTGCGGACGTTCGGGTCCACTGTGGATACTCGGCTCCTGGCGCCCGAGGCCGGGGATCATCGCCGGCTCGCCTTCTCGCCGGACGGTGTATACATTTACTATTGCTGGATGCCGACCAGCCGCGGCGGCGCGCTGTATCGCGTGGCGGTGCGCGGCGGACCTGCGGAGAAGATCTTCGACCGCGTGAATGACGCGTTTGCGGTAGCGCCCGACGGGCAGCACTTCGCTTTCATGCGCATCGATCAGGAGCGCTGGGAAGAGTCGCTAATTGTCGTGGGCACAGATGGACGAGGTGAGCGCACCATTGCCACGCGGCGGCGGCCTCAATACTATGCGTCCAGCGGTCTGGCCTGGTCGCCGGACGGAAAATCGCTGCTCTGCACCGCGGGGAACGCGCCTTTCTACAATGCGAATGCTTTTCACCTGGTTCGCGTAGACCTCGCCAGCGGCGCCGAGAAGCCGATCGGTAACCACACGTGGGCGTGGGTCGGGTCGTTGCTGTGGTCGAACGACGGGCGCAGTTTGATTGTGGGCGCAAACGACCACTCCATCGGCTCCCTTCAGATTTGGCGAGTTTCGTTTCCGGACGGCGACACCCGCCGCATTACCAACGATCTGAGCAACTACGAGAACCTGACTTTGAGCGCGGACGCGAAGACGCTTCTGGCAGTGCGCCACGACAAGACGTCCGACCTCATGGTGGCGCTCCTGAACGGCGCGGCTCCCCGGATCAGTTCACCGGACTTGCACGATCTTAACTCCGCCGGATGGGCAAGCGGAACGCGAATCGTCTATTCCGCGCTGGGCGGCAGCGCCATGAACCTTTGGGGCATCGACTCGAACGGGCAGCACCGGAAGCAGCTGACCAACGCCGATAGCGATCAGTCGGAAGTGGAGGTTTCGCGAGACGGGCGCTACATCTTCTTCACCTCCGGCGGCCGGCTTTGGCGCGTGGACGCGGACGGCTCCGACCTACGCAAGCTAACGCCAGGACCGTTAGATGTTCATCCCGCGGCGACTCCCGACGGGCAATGGGTGGTCTACGCCGCTTTCCAGGGCTGGTCGCCTGGAATCGGGGGTCAGCCGACTCTCTGGAAGGTGCGAATCGACGGCGGGGAACGGGTTCCTTTGACGCGAGAGCCAACCTCGTGCCCCAATGTGTCGCCGGACGGCACAAAGATCAGTTGCGCGTACTTTCCACCGGGACAGACGGCAACGGCCCCGAAAATCGCGGTCTACTCCATTCATGGCGGTGAGGTTCTCCAGACCTTCGATCGGCCGGCCGGCTCGGAGGATAACGTCTATTGGTCCGCTGACGGAAAAGGGATCGATTACCTGGTAACGGATTCGGCAGGCAGCCGGATTCTGCGCCAGATGGTGAAAGGAGGCGCGCCTACTGTGGCAGCGGCATTTCCGGGCGACCGGTTTTCGTTTGTGCGGCCCTCGCCCGATGGACACAGCCTCGCTGTGGCGCGCGGCAACGAGGCACGCGAACTGGTGGTGTTGCGTGACATTCGGGAGTAAGCGTCAATCCTTAATGACGAACCCTGGCTCTTCTAAGTAAGTCGCCCGGTTGCTCAATTCATTCTCGCC
>PLFE01000100.1 GCA_003136675.1 Bryobacterales bacterium | reverse complement strand
GGCGCAGCGCATCGGGCAAACCGTGGCACAGGCGGAAGGGAAGGTGGTTAACGCGCCCCCGGCCGCGGTACAGACCGAACATCAGCCTCACGGCGATTCGTTCCCGTGGCCGCTGGTCATCTTTGTCGTGTTCATTATTCTCTCGGCAATCATCCGGGCCATCCGCGGCGGCGGGGGACGCGGCGGGGGACGCGGCGGCGGATTTTGGACCGGTATCATCCTGGGGAACCTGCTCGGTGGAGGCTGGGGTGGCGGTGGCGGCTCCGGGGGGTTTGGCGGCGGCGGTTCTTCAGGCGGCGGAGGCTTCGGTGGATTCGGCGGCGGAGACGCGGGTGGCGGCGGGGCCTCTAGTAGTTGGTGACACATCTGTTTTAGAATCGGAAGTCGCACAAAATGGAAAAGCTCCTCAACCAATTGGTGGAAAGGCTGAGCCAGGCGCACGGCACAGACCTGGTGTCTGTGCTGCTCTACGGATCGGCCGCCGAAGCCGGGCAGCATGACGAGAGCTTCTCTGACATCAATGTGCTCTGCGTNNCTGCGCGAAATCTCCACGCGCCAACTCGCCCAGGCGCAGCCTGTATTCGAATGGTGGTCACACCATCAGGCGCCGGCGCCGTTGCTGTTGAGCGAGCACGAAGTCCTCAACTCCACCGACTGTTTTGCGATCGAGTTCCATGACATGCACCGGCGGCGGCGCGTGCTCTTCGGCCGGGATGTCATCGAAGGGCTTGTCATCGATGGATCTTTCTATCGGGTGCAGGTGGAATACGAACTGCGCACAAAATTGCTTCGCCTCCGCCAGAAAGCCGCCACGGTGCTCTCCAACCAGACTCTGTTGCGCCGGCTTCTGCTGGATTCCGTTTCCACGTTCAGCGTGCTCACGCGCCACGCGCTGCAGCTTCACGCAACCGATGCGCCGCCGGAACGTAGAATCGTATGGAAGTTGGCGGGCGAACGGCTGGGCATCGACCCAGCGCCCTTTCTGGCGCTCATCGATGTGCGCGAGAAGAAACTGAAGCCGGGGCAGATCCGGCCGGATGTCATGCTGGGGCAGGTTCTGGAACAGATCGGGAAGATTATCGAGGCGGTCGACTGGCTGGCCAANNTGGTGGTGCAGAAGTTCATCCTGCAACTCGAGGCGCAACTGGCCGACCGCCACGTCACCATCGAGACCTCCGAGGAGGCGGTCGACTGGCTGGCCAAGCCTGTTGCGGCCAGCGCGAAAGGGGACGAATGAAAGCAGGTCTGATAGCACTGTTGGTTGTCGTTCTGATTCTTTTTGTGGCGGGGGGGAAGTTCATTTCCGTGCGGAATGATCTGGCGGTCAAGAAGAATGCGATTGAAGCCGACTGGGCTCAAATCGACGCCGATCTCCAGCGGCGAGCGGATCTGATCCCCAACCTTGTGGGAACCGTAAAGGCTTACGCCAAGGAAGAGACCACAGTGGTGGATGAGATCTCCAAGGCGCGCGCGGCGCTGGTGGGCGCGACCACGCCTGAAGGTAAAATCGCCGCCAACAACCAGATGGACGGCGCGCTGGGCCGGCTGCTTGTGATTTCGGAGAACTATCCGAACTTGAAGGCCAATGAGAACTTCCAGAGTCTGCAATTCCAACTGGAAGGGACTGAGAACCGCATCTTGCAATCGCGTCGTGTGTACAACAAAGCCGTTCAGGATTACAACACCGAATTGCAGCTTTTCCCGCAAAATATCGTTGCCTCCATTTCCGGCTTCCAGCCCAACAACGCATACTTCAAGACCGACGCTGGAGCGCGCACCGCGCCGAAGGTTTCCGACGATCAGAAATTCTAAATGAACACACCAGTTTTCTCGAACTACATCGCCGGCGAATGGGTCGATACCGGTAAATACATTGAGAACCGCAATCCGGCGAATACCGATGAGATTGTCGGACTGCACCCGAAAGCGGTTGCGGCCGACGTGGAAAAGGCGGCGGCGGCCGCGGCCGGGGCGTTCCCGAAGTGGGCGGCGATGCCGGGCCCCGCGCGTGGCGCCATTCTCTATAAGACCGCCGACATACTGGAGCATCAGTTCGACAGCCTGGGCGCGGAGATGACGCGCGAAGAGGGCAAGACTCTTCCGGAAGCGAAGGGCGAAGTGCGGCGTGCCATCAATATTTTTCGCTACTATGCCGGGGAAGGCTCGCGCGCGGGCGGAATCCTGACGCCGTCGGAGCGCGAGCGCGTGCATACTTTTGCCATTCGCAAGCCCATTGGAGTGGTCGGCCTAATCACGCCCTGGAATTTTCCGATCGCGATTCCAGCCTGGAAGATAGCGCCTGCGCTCATTTGCGGGAACACCATCATCGTGAAGCCTGCTTCGGTATCGCCGCTCAGCTCCTGGCGAATTGTGGAGGCTCTCCACATGGCCGGCGTGCCGAAGGGAGTGGTGAATTTTTTGACCGGTTCGGGCGGGGAATTGGGCGGTGCGCTGGTGAACGCAGCGCCGCTGAAAGCGATCTCCTTCACTGGTTCGAATGAAGTGGGCCAGTGGATTCACGCGGAAGCCTCCCGGCGTCGATTGCGCATTCAGCTCGAAATGGGCGGAAAGAATCCCACCATCGTGCTGGCCGATGCCGATTTCAATTCCGCTGTCGAGAACACGGTGAATGCCGCGTTCTTTTCCACTGGTCAGAAGTGCACGGCCACCAGCCGGGTCATCGTGGAAGACGCCATCTATCCACGGTTTCTGGAGGCTTTGATCTCGCGCACCAGGAAGCTGAAGGTGGGCAATGGCATGGAGCCGGGCGTGGACATCGGCCCGTGCGTGGATCTCGGTCAGTTGGAGACAGTCCTCAAGTACATCGAGATTGGCCGTCAGGAAGCCGGTGAGCCGCTTGTGGGCGGGAATCGCCTTACCGGCGGCGCGCACGACAAGGGCTTCTTCGTTGAACCGACTATCTTCGCCGGCGTCGAGGAGAAGATGAGGATTGCGCAGGAAGAGATTTTCGGGCCGGTGCTTTCGGTGATGCGTGCGAAAGATTTTACCGACGCGATGCGCATTGCCAACAATATTCCTTTTGGGCTTTCCGCGTCGATTCAAACTACGAACGTTTCCCGCGTCTTCGATTTTGTTTATGGTGCGGAAGCCGGACTTCTCACGGTGAACCTTCCCAGCGCCGGCGTGGAATATCAGCTTCCGTTCGGCGGGACCAAAGATTCCAGCTTTGGGCCAAAGGAACAAGGGCCCGCGGCGTTCGATTTCTATAGCGACTATAAGACGGTTTACTTGAAGTACTAAGTGAAAGCCTCCGGCGTTTCTTAGGGATTGTTGCTCCCAGCACTTGTCCCTAGGCGAGTTCCCCGCAAAGAGCCAGTAGTCTCACCTCAAAAGTCCCGGTACCGACCCTACGAGGCGATAGGTCTGGCGCTCCGCAACTCCATTGACTCTCGTCCCTGGGGAGGCAATAATCGATTTTGTGCGTAAGACACGGAACGCTTTGCAGGGAGCGTTTTTGCGGTAGCCTGCACGATTTTCAAAATCACCGCTTCAAAAGACCCATTACTAACCTGCCCCCGTAGCGTGGTTCATTTAGGGTCTAATCATGAGTGGAAGCGTTGATTTCTTCCGGAACTTTACTTAGTAATTTGGTCCCGACTCCATGACTGCCCCTTGTCCCCTGCCTTTTCTGACCCGCGAGCCCTCGCGAATTCCAGTTACCCGGAAGCTCGCCTGGTTTGCCCTTCAAGTTCATGCGAACTATGAACGCAGGGTTGGGGATTTGCTCGCCGAAAAAGGCTATGCGTGCTATGTGCCTCTGCTCCACTGCCGCCGCCAATGGTCTGATCGTGTCAAGGAACTCAGCCTGCCGTTGTTTCCCGGATACGTATTCTGCGAACTTGACGTGGAACAACGTTTGCCCGTGCTGGTGACACCTCGTGTGCGAGGCATCGTCGGGGCCGGCAAGCAGCCGCTTTCCATACCGGATGAAGAACTCGCCATGGTTCGTACAGTGGTTTCGTCCGGTCTCATGAGCGGTCCTCATCCGTATCTCAACGTGGGCCAGCGAGTATTAATCGAACGCGGGCCGCTCGCGGGAGTAAAAGGTACTCTCGTTGACGTGAACGGCTCTCCCCGCGTGGTGGTTTCCATCGAGTTGCTTCAGCGCTCGATCGCGGCGCAGGTGGAAGCCAACTGGGTGCGCCCAGTTGCCTAGCATGCGCAACCGGCGGCTGTGGGTAATGGGCATTGCCGGCATGCTTCTGGTGATTGCATTCTCATCGTCCGGCGTGGCCGCTCGCATTCTCGACAGCAGCGTCTGCGCATCCTACACCCTCGCGACAGGACGCACGAGCACCGGCGGCAGTTCACTTTATGGCAACTTCCACTTCCTCGTTGAAAAAGGCACGCATTTAACGATGTATACGCTGCTCGGCTTTTTGCTCCTGGGTTTCTACTCGGAGTGGCCGGAGCGGCGCTGGGTCTACACCCTCGCAACGGGCTTCGCGGTCGGAATCTCGAGCGAACTGCTGCAATTTGCGTTTCCCGGACGCGACCCCGCGGTGCGAGATGTCCTCATCAATTTTACGGGCACCATTCTTGGCGCCCTCTTGTTTACTCTTTTGTCCCAAACCCGCTCCCTGACGGTCACGGCCCGGTAGCGAGCGCGCAAAATTCAACATCCCCGATGACTATTGATCTCGAGAGCTTGCAGCCCGCCGTTTTGCCGCGTTCGATTGTTCGCGCCATCTGGAAGCACAAGCGCCTGGTCGCTTTGGTTACCCTGGCGGGCGCGCTTCTGACGATCGCCGTCGTTGTTTCGCTACAGCCTGTTTACCTTGCCGAAGCCTTGATTCTCGTCGAAGGTCAGAAGATTCCCGAGAATTTCGTCGCACCTACGGTTCAGACGCCGCTGGAAGACCGGCTGGACCGTTTGAAACAGCAGGTCCTGAGCAATGAGCGCCTCTGGCAGTTGATCGAAGACCTGAACCTCTACCCGAAGCAAAGAACCACCAGAACCCGTGACGAAGTGCTGGGTTATATGCGGAACGATATCACTATCAAGCTGGAGCGCAATTGGAGTGCGAACCGGCCCGGCGCGTTCCGCGTTTCCTATGAAGCGCCCGATCCGCGCCGGGCCGCCGAGGTCGCCAATCGAATCGGTAACTTCTTCATCAACGAAAATCTGACGGAGCGCTCCCAGGAAGCATCGGGGACATCCAAATTTCTCGATGGTGAACTGGAAGACGCCCGCCGGAAATTGCAGGAGCAAGAAGCTAAGCTCCGCGAGTTCAAGGATGCTTACAACGGTGAACTCCCCGAGCAGGAAGGCAGTCTGCTGGCGCAGATGAGCCAGGACAAAGCGGAACTGTTAGGCGTGCAGGACGCGATCGGCCGGGCGCAGCAGAACAAGCTGATGTACGAGAGCGCGCTCGCCATTTCTCAGGACTCGATGAAGAATCTGCGCGCGGTTCCCAGGCGATCGGTGGATGGTGGGCGCAGCTCATTCGCAGCCGCTCCTGAAACCGAACTCGACAAAGCGCGCGCCGAACTCAGGGAAGCGCAACTGCGCTATAAAGACGGACATCCCGAGATAAAACGATTGAAGGCTGACATCGCTCGCCTGGAGCAGGACCCCAGCCAGTCGCCGGCGCCGGCAGGCTCTGGCCGTAGCGCATCGAGCATCGCGGACCCCGACGCTTCAAGCGATCCGATGCGTGACTCGTTGCTTTCCTCCGAGCGGCTGAAGGCCGACTCCACGCGCGCCCAGATCACCATGGCCGAACAAGAGATCCGGTCGCTCGACCAACGCAGCCGTAAGTTGATTCAAGAGTCCGCCGAGATTCAAACTCGCATCCAGAAGATTCCGATCCGCGAAGAGGAACTGACAACCATCACGCGGGACTACGAGACCTGCAAGGCCAACTATCATTCACTGCTCGACAAGAAACTGGCCGCGGACGTCGCCACGAATATGGAGCGAGGAGAAAAGGCCGAGCGTTTCGTGATGCTCGACCTGGCCCGGCCGCCGGAGAAGCCGGTCCGTCCCAAACGCGCAATGCTAACCGCCGGGGGCACCTTGTTCTGGCTTGCGCTGGCGATGAGTTTGGCGTTCGTCCGGGAACTGCAGCAGAACACATTCCTCGGCGAATGGGAACTTCCGGCCGGCACTGTGGTGCTCGGCAACGTTCCCGAACTGGAGCTTTCCAAACATGCAAGAACACTCGCAAAGGCATCGTAATATGTTTCGTTGCTGTTCGCTCGCTACCCTTGTGCTCTCATTAGCCAGCCTCGCAATGGCGGACGGCGTACCTAAGCCTGCTGTGTCTAAGCCGGGTTCATCCGAACCCTCTCAGTTTCACGATCTCAGCCAGTACCGCATCGGCCCAGGCGACGTCATCGCGGTGGATATTTTCAAGGAGCCGGATGCATCAACCACTTCGACTCCGGTGCGTTCCGACGGGAAGGTTACGCTCGCGCTCATCGGAGAGTTTCGCGCGGCTGGATTGACGCCCACCGAACTGGAGACCAGTCTGACGGCGAAGTATGGCGACATTTTGCGCGACCCCCATGTAACCGTTACGGTGAAAGAAATCAACAGTCAAAAGGCATATGTGATCGGGCAGGTGAAGAAGGAAGGTCCGGTGCGTCTCGACGGGCCCACTACAGTGCTTCAGGCCCTCGCCGAGGCGGGTGGAGTGACGATCTTCGCCAAGCGCAGCAAGATCTATGTATTGAGAACCGAGGCCGGGCAGCAACGTACGTTCCCGTTTAATTACGACACGGTCATTCGCGGCAAGAACATCGAACAGAACATCGTGCTTCTTCCTGGTGACACGATCGTGATTCCCGAGTAGTCCAGAGGCAATCGCTTGAGAAATCAATTTATAGCTCTGCTGCTCCTCGGGTGCACCCACGTATCCGGCGCGCTGGCGCAATCCACGCCCACCCCGGAGCAGGGCGCGGAGGCAGCGGCTTCGAACGGACCTGGTATTCTACGCGGCTTCGCGGTAACGGAAGTATCCGGTTCCATCGGAGGATATGCGTTCAACGCTCCCGCCACGTCCGGTGGAGTCGGCCCTTCTTCGTTGCTGATCAGCGGCGCGGGCACGGCCGAAGCAGGCTGGTTTCTTCCCGGCGAAAGGAGCGACTTCTTTTTGCGATACCGCGGTACCTACAGCGCGAACGATTTTTATTCGTCACTTGACGGGTACGATCAAACGCTCTCTCTGGGGTGGCGCAGAGAACTTACCCCTCGCCTGAAGCTGGTAGTGGGTGGTCTCGCAGATTCCGTTCTTTACGCCGACTATCTTTTTGCGCCACTCTCCGCGCTGAGTGCCGCCGGCGGTTCGACCACGCTCGATCAACTCTCCGGATCTCTTTCGACGGCGCCGGCTCTGGGTGCATCTCCGCTGGGCTACGCCGTGTTCGGCGCGCGCCGGGTGGACCTGACTGCGAGCGCAACGCTTACATATGCCGCCACGCCCCGCTCGACATGGAAGGTCGACGGAGGCTTCGACCGGAGCCTACCAGAGTTGGATAGTGCAACCCGCGACCTGACTGCCTCCACCCCGGCGCTCGCCGTTAGTGACGCCCGCGGCGGGGTTAGCTACGGGTACGCGCTCTCGGAGCGCACCACCATCGGGTTCAACACGGATTACGACGACCTCGGTTCCTCGGTCACCCAGTATCAAACTGGAAGTGCCCGGTTTGCCGTGGAACACCGCTTCACGTCGGATTTCTTTGCCCAGGGCGGCGCGGGAGGCGGTCTGGTGGACGAAACGATCGCCGGCACGGGCGCGCGCCTGTACCGGACGTACGTTTGGAACGCGGGGGTGGGGCTGAAGCGAACCAATCAGACATTTCTGGTGAGCGCGCGTCGCGACGTTGCCGACGCGTATGGCCTGGGCGCGGCCAGTACATTCGCAGCGCAGTTAGCCGCCATCTATCACCGCTTCGATTCACCGTGGACGTTCGAATCCAGCGGAGGCTATGAGAGACTGACCGGCATCAGCCTTGGGCCCGTTGAGGGCTGGCTGATCGAGAGCAGCGTTACCCGACGCCTCACCGACCGCATGCGCTTCGTTGCCCAAGGTGTGTACGGTAATGATTATGGATTTACCCTGGGCCCACTTACCGGAGTTCCCCGTCGGGGTGTCAAGTTGTCCTATATATTCACACCCGGAACCGGGGAGTTGACTCAGTGAGCCCGGAGAAACGAATGAGTGGACTTCGCAATACGAACGAAGCGCGCTTGGAACCGTCGCGCGTGGCGCCGCGTAAGGGGCCCATCCCTCTCAATAGAGAGAGTTCCCGCCTTACGCCCGACGGTCTCTTGAAGGAGACCCGGTCAGCGCGGGGACTGCGAACGGTTTCGTTGCCGCTGCCGGCTACCGCCCCGCTCCTTTCACTGAAAAAGAGCGATGGCCGCGCCTCCGAGCAATACCGCGCAATTCGCACGAGGCTTCTTCTACGTCCTAAACGAGCCTCTTTCATTGTTGTTTCGAGCCCATCAGTGGGGGATGGAAAGACAGTTACATCCATCAACCTTGCGGCCACATTCGCGCTTAAGTCAGGTGATCGCGTTCTATTAGTGGACGGCGACCTTCGGGCCTCCACGGTCCATTCCAAACTCAAGCTTGCCGCGGGCCCGGGATTGGCGGAAGTTCTCGAAGGCACATGTCGACTGGAGGACGCGGTGATCCAAATGGCTGAGTCGCCGAATTTCTATATCCTCACCGCCGGTCACCCGTCGCGTAACCCCGCTGAGCTTCTCGACTCGCCGGCGTGGCACCACCTCCGCGCGCGGCTGCGCGAGGATTTCCGCTACGTGATTGTCGATAGTCCTCCCGTAGGGGTGGTTTCCGATTCCGATCTTCTGGCGTCGGGCTGTGATGGAGTTGTGCTGGTGATCCGTCAGGATCACACGGACCGTGCTCTTTGCGCCGCGGCGCTCACCCGCACTAAAGACAAGCTGCTGGGTGTGATTGTGAACGACTCTAAAGATTGGTTTCTGTGGCGGAGCTACTCTCCGCACCACTATTACTATCAGCAGCGCTGAATCGGGAATCTGAAGTGAAGAATTTCCGGCGGTTCGCACTAAGAAGCTATGTATTCCTCCTCTGGATTACAGGACAACTGCACAGGGCGAAAAAGCGTTTGAATAGCAGCAACGCTGTCTTAGTGTTGATGCTGCATCGGGTGCTTGACAAAGAGCTGGCCGAACTTACTTGCAGCCAGCCCGACATTGTTTTGCTGCGCTCTACCTTTGAGCGAATGGTCCGCTACATGGTTTCCGAATTCGAAATCGTCGACTTACGCATCGCGGCGGCGCAGCCCTCCACAGTGGCCACGCGTCCCCGTTTGGCCGTTACCTTTGATGATGGCTGGAGCGATAACTATACCGCGGCATTTCCGGCAATCTCCGGCGCGAGCTTGAACTGCTGTATCTTCATCTGTCCGCAACTGGTGGGGAAAACCCTCCCCTTTTGGCCGGAGCGAGTGGCGGCGGAAATGCGCGCAAAGGAATCGCGAATCGACGTTCAGAGAATCAACACCGTCATCGAGCGGCTGAAAGTAATGCCCGCCAGCGAGCGGGAAGGATACCTCCGGGTACTGCCGATCAACAGTGAAGGCGACGTGGACACTACGTTCGGCTGGTCGCAAGCGCTTGAAATGCAGCAGGCCGGCGTGAGTTTTGGCTCACACACCTCCACCCACCAGATGCTGACGCGAATCCCACCGGTGGAAGCCCAGCGCGAGATACTCGATTCGCGCATCGCCGTCCAGTCTCGGATGGGCCACGCTTGCGATTTGTTTGCCTATCCCAATGGAGATGTCTCACCCAGGGTACGCGAGATGGTAAAGGACGCGGGCTACCGGCTTGCGTTCACTACCCGGCCGGGGTTCTGGACAGGCTCGACGAATCCTTTGGAGATACCACGCGTCAACGTTTCTGAAGACAAGGTTACCGGGCTTGCGGGGCATTTCTCACGAGCGATGTTTGACTATTCTCTGATTTGGAAAGCAGCGCGCAACGTTGCCGAACATACGCCATGACGGTTCTTCAATTGATCAGTAGCTCGGGCTACTATGGCATGGAGAATATGCTCGTGACTCTTTCGCGGGGACTCTCCTGCATTGGCGTTCGTACCATTATCGGTGTGTTCGAAGATGCCCGCGACCCGCACACGGAAATTGCTGGAGCTGCGGAGAGGCTTGGCCTCAAGGTGGAGAAGATACCTTGTTGCGGCCGTCTTGATTTGCGTGCGTTGACTATCATTCGCAAGCTGACCTCAACTTGCAGCGTCGATGTAATTCATTCGCACGGCTATAAAGCCGATATCTACGCTCGCCTGTCCGCGGGGAGGAGGCAGGCCCTGGTCGCGACAAGCCATAACTGGCCCAGCCGTCGATTCAATATGCGCTTCTACGCGGCCCTGGATCGTTTCGCTCTCCGCGGATTTGATCGGGTAGCCGTGGTTTCTGACGTTGTGGGCCGGAAGCTTGAGCAATCCGGCATCAATAAAGACGCGATTGTTTCCATTCCGAATGGCGTCGATATCGAACGCTTCCATCATTCCGAACCAACCCTCCGGGAAAAGACGATCGGGGATGAAGGGGTGATTGTTGGCTGCGTCGGCCGCGCCATTCCCGCCAAAGGAGGCCGCGAATTTCTCGAAGCCGCGCAACAGGTGCTGGCGAAATTCCCGGGTACGCGCTTCGTCTGGATTGGCGACGGTCCGTCGTTGCCCGTATGGAAACAATTGGCCGAGCATCTTGGAATGTCGGCAAATGTTCGCTTCACAGGCTCACGAAACGACATGCCAGGTATCTACGCATCGCTTGATATTGTTGTCCTGCCGTCGCTCGAAGAAGCGATGCCCATGTGCCTGTTGGAGGCGATGGCCGCGGCTCGTCCCGTCGTTGCTTCTGACGTCGGCGCGGTGAACCAGGTTGTGAGGGATGGGATTACCGGGCTCCTTGTTCCGCCTGGGGACACTGCCGCGCTGGCCGCCTCCATCATGCGGCTGGTGGATGATCGTGCGCTCGCGGAGGCGTTCGGCACAGCAGCCGTGTCTCGCGCCACGGCGCTCTTTTCGATTGAGGGCACAGCGCAGCGCTATGCGGCCATCTACGAGAGCGCCTGTTCCAGACGACTGCGTCTGGATGGCATCGCCGCGCTTGAGAGGAGCACTTCATGAGCGCGCCCGCAAGGACTCTGTCCGGCAAACCGCTGGTTTCCATTGTGGTCGCCTGCCGAAACGAACTCAGCCACATTCGCGCTTTTCTCGATTCGATCATCGGCCAGAATATGGCTGGAATGGCATGGGAGGCAATTATAGCTGACGGCCTCAGTGATGACGGCACATTCGAAATTCTTCGCGAGTATTCTGATCGCCATCCCGAGTTATGCGTCGTCCGGAACAACGGCCGTTTCGTTTCCCATGGCCTGAACGCGGCTATCCGTGCCTCGCGCGGCGAAATCATTATCAGGATGGACGCCCACACGTTCTATTCGCCGAACTATTGCTTGCGGTCCATTGAGTTACTTGCCTCTACCGGCGCCGATAACGTCGGCGGTCCGGCCCGCACGCGTGTGCAGGGTGCGAAGGCTCGAGCCGTGGCCGCCGCATACCATTCGCGCTTCTCAACGGGTGGCGCCCGGTTCCACGACGATGGTTTCGAGGGTTGGGTAGATACCGTTCCTTATGGCTGCTGGCGCAGATCGACACTCCTGCGCCTGGGACTCTTCGACGAGTCCCTGATTCGGAACCAGGACGATGAATTGAACCTTCGCCTCATTCGAGCCGGAGGAAAGATCTGGCAGAGCCCGAAGATTGAATCCTGGTATGCGCCTCGCCCGAATTTCGCGAAGCTGTTCCGTCAATACTTTCAGTACGGCTTCTGGAAGGTCGCGGTGATCCGCAAACACAGGCTGCCCGGGTCGTGGCGTCAACTTGTGCCCGTTTGCTTTGTCGGCATCCAGATTCTTCTTCTGGGCGCGTGCCCGATATCGCTTGCGGCCGGACGCCCGTCTGCCGCGGCCGTTCTTGCGGCGCTATGGATTGCACTCGCAGCCTGCTATCTGGCTGCGAATCTGGTTGCCTCCGCCGCCTCGGCACGCCGGTTCGGCTTCGATCTTCTGCCGTTCCTTCCGGTTGTTTTTGCCGTTTACCACTATTCGTACGGACTCGGCTTTCTGGCCGGATTTCGCTTTTTGCTGGGAACACGCGTCCCTTCTCCAATGCCTAACTCAGCTTTTACCAACGTAACGCGCTGACGAACATGCGTCGACTCATCGACATTCTATTTGCCTCGATTGCCTTGATACTATTGAGTCCCCTTTTTCTGCTGGTCGGGGCCGCGGTCATGCTATCGTCTCCCGGCGATCCCTTTTTTCGCGGGTGGAGGGTTGGCGTCAGCGGAAAGCCCTTCCGCATGTGGAAGTTCCGCACGATGAATCAGGATGCAGCTAGCTACGGACCCATCACAGGCCCCAGCGACACGCGCGTCTTTCCACTGGGGCGCATCTTGCGGCGGACTAAGATCGACGAATTGCCCCAGTTCATCAATCTCGCGCTGGGTGATATGACCTTGGTTGGTCCCCGTCCCGAATCCCCCGGAATCGTTGCGCTTTACAAGCCATGGCACCGCGCCGTATTGAGTGTCAAGCCCGGCATTACCGGCCCGGTCCAAACTGAGTTGGTTGAAGAGGCGGAGAGTATTCCGCCAGGCGTCGACCCGGCCGCTTTCTACGTGGAGCACTTGATGGAATACAAGATCCGGCTCGATTTGGATTACATGGATCACCGCACTGCCTTCACCGACGCCAAGGTTGTGATTTCAACAATAGGACTTATCGCTCACGCGGCCTTCGGTTTTCCCTGGGTGCCAAAGCACCGCGAACCACCTCCCTTCCGGCAAGAAATCCGGGAATGACATATCTGACCATGAATACCCCTTTACAAGTTCCGTATCATCGCTCGAGCATCGGCCCGGAAGAGATTCAAGAAGTCGTTGAGACGCTGGAATCCGGATGGCTCACCACAGGTCCTCGTACGGCGCGCTTCGAGAGAGATTTCTCGGAATACACTCAGGCGCCATTTTCCCAGGCTGTGAACTCCTGTACCTCAGGCCTGCACCTCGCGCTGACAGCCCTGGAAATAGGCGCGGGCGATGAAGTGATTACGACGCCGCTCACCTTCTGCGCGACCGTCAACGTGATCCTGCACCGGGGCGCGACACCCGTTCTTGCGGATGTGGATGATGACGGCAATATCGACGCCGGTTCTGTGGCGGCTAAGCTCAACCCACGCACTCGAGCGATCATTCCCGTTCATCTCGCCGGTCTCCCCTGTGACCTGCAGGCGATCTGGTCGCTTGCGAACCGGCGCGGGGTTGCAGTTATTGAAGACTGCGCCCATGCCATCGGATCGCATTACCGGGGTGTTCCCATCGGGGGCGCGCAGCCGGACGCCGGTTGGCCGAGCGCCGCGGCTGTTTTCAGTTTTTACGCCACCAAGAATATGACTACCGGAGAAGGCGGTATGGTGACCACCCACGATGAGCAGTTTGCCGCTCGTCTGAAGAATCTCTGCCTCCATGGAATTAGTAAGAATTCGTGGAACCGGTATGCCGACCGGGGGAGTTGGCACTACGAAGTGCTCGAGCCAGGCTTCAAGTACAATCTCACCGATCTTCAGTCAGCCTTGGGAATTCACCAGTTACGAAAACTCGAGCGTTTTACAGCGGATCGGACGCGGCTTGCAGCACTCTATTCCGAGCTACTCGGAGATGTCGAAGAAGTGTCGCTTCCGCGCGCCAAAGCCGACTGCCGGCACGCATGGCATCTTTTTATGCTTCGCCTGAACCTGGATAGGCTATCTATTAACCGCGCGGAATTCATCGCCGAGCTTCAGACGCGCGGTGTCGGAACCAGCGTGCATTTCATCCCCATTCCACTTCACCCGGCCTATGCGGACATGGCTGCCCGACCCGAAAATCAAGTGCCCCGCGCCCTGTCCCTGTATCCTCGTTTGATCTCGCTTCCTCTTTACCCGGCGATGACCGAGGAGCAGATCGTCATTACAGCGAAAGCGGTTCGTGAGATAGCCATGGAAAACCGTGTATCCCGTTTCTGGGCTCTCACCGCAGCCGCGGCTTCGTAAATTCCCTCTTAGTAATCCCCCAACACATAATGACAAATCGAAAGCTATCTTCAACCGTTGTGAGCATCTTTTCACGGATGACCGCTGACTTAGCGATTGTTCAAGTATCGATATTTCTCGCGATGGCCGCCGTGTTTGTTCCGTTCCCCGGTCGCTCCGCGGCAGAGGGCCTTTATTTTCTCAGGAGCTATTACCTCGGAGTCCTGTTCCCGCTCTCCATCTTGTTCTCGATTGTAAACAGTCTGGCGGGGCTCTACACCCGCGTGCGGAACTGGGCCACTTCGCCCTGTCTCTGGCGGGCTGCGTCGAGCGCCACCATCGCATTCGTTCTCGTTTTCATGATTGCGTCCCGCTGCCCCCATTTTGAGGGGTTCCCGCTGCGGGGCTGGATGATCTTCGCCGTGCTTGCGGTTCTTGGAACCGCCGGCATTCGTCTCCTGAAGCATCTTCTGTTCGAGCACGAAGTGCAGTCGCGGATGGGAGAGGAAGCCGTCCTGGTCGTTGGAGGCGCAGGTTACATCGGATCTATCGTCGCGCGAAAGCTTCTCAAGAAGGGGTACCGCGTGCGCATCCTCGATAGTCTGATTTATGGAAGCTCGGCTATTGATGAGATTCTGACTAATCCGCGTCTTGAGTTTGTCCGCGGCGATTGCCGGAACATCCAGGACGTTGTCAAGGCCATGAAAGACGTTAGATCGGTCGTCCACCTCGCTGCCATTGTAGGCGACCCCGCCTGCGACCGCGATCATAAGACGGCGCTCCAAATCAACTACGCGGCTACCCGCATGATGATCGAGATAGCCAAAGGCGAAAGAGTGCGCCGCTTCGTGTTCGCCTCCAGTTGCAGCGTCTACGGGGCTAGCGAAGAGGTAATGACTGAGACCAGCCAGCCTCACCCGATTTCCGTCTATGCCGAGACCAAGGTGGATTCCGAAGATGCGCTCCTGGCCGCGGCCACGGAAACATTCCATCCCACTGTGCTCCGGTTCGCAACCATTTTTGGGCTCTCTCCCAGGCCCCGGTTCGACTTAGTGGTGAATCTGCTCACCGCCAAAGCCCGTCAGGAGAAGCTGGTTACTATTTTCAATGGCGAGCAGTGGCGGCCTTTTCTGCATGTCTCGGACGCCGCCTCGGCCGTCGTGAAAATGCTGGAAACTCCTGTCCGGATTGTCGGCGGCCAGGTCTATAACGTTGGGGACAGCAGGCTCAACTACACTCTCACTCAAATAGCCGACAAGATCAGGCAAGTGTTTCCGGAAACCCGCGTCGAGCACGTTGATAACTCGGACCGCCGGTCTTATCGTGTGTCTTTTGCCAAAATCCAGGGCCAACTCGGCTTCACATGTTCAAAGACGATCGAGGACGGAATTCTGGAACTGAAGGCGGCGTTCGAGCAGGGCGCGATCCTTGACTATCGGTATCCGCTCTACAGCAACCTGAAGTACCTGCAACAGCACGGAAGTCCGCTTCAGACGGATGAGCTCGGCGAACAAGTGATGGCCGCTCTCGCGCAAAAACCAAGTATGAACGAGGGTGTCGTCGAGAGCCTGAGCGCAAGCGCGTAATGGCTGTTATATCGATTATTATTCCTGCCTTGAACGAGGAGCGGGCGCTGCCTGCGTGTCTCGATGCACTCGTCGCTCAAACTCTCCCGGTGAACCAATTCGAGGTGATCGTAGTCGACAATGGCTCCGTCGACCGCACTTTGCGGATCGCCCGAAGCTTTGAGTCGCTTCTGCCCATGCGCATCGTCGAAAAGGACGGCTGTTCCATCGCTGCGCTTCGCAACCTG
Organism: Bryobacterales bacterium; assembly: GCA_003136675.1. Classification (GTDB taxonomy): domain Bacteria; phylum Acidobacteriota; class Terriglobia; order Bryobacterales; family Bryobacteraceae; genus Bog-113. Next base: position 27,542 of record PLFE01000100.1, on the reverse strand, counting down.
GGTGCGAAGCTTGCGCGGGCGAACTTACTCGCTTTCCTGGACGCAGATTGCATCGCGAAGCCTAACTGGTTGTCGTTCGCGTTGCACATCCTCGAAGAAAGGAAAGGTGGCGTATTCGGCGCCGGTTATCAGATCCCCGAAAATTCCGCCTGGGTGGCGCGGGCCTGGTACGGTAGCGAAAACAAGAAAAGCGGCCGTGTCTCCTATATCTCCGGCGGTAACTTGATCGTCTCTCGCGAGGAATTCCTGGCTGCCGGAGGGTTTGACGAAAACCTGGAGACGAGTGAGGATTGGGAGTTTTGCCGGCGCGCCGCCTCACGTGCGATTCCCATCCACGCTGATCCTAACCTGGCCGTAGTTCATCTAGGTACGCCTCAAACGTTGCGCGAATTCTACCGCAAGCAATATTGGCATGGCACACATGCCCTCAAGGCCGTCATCCGCTCGGCGAATGGTTTCCGTGGCGGGCGCGCTGCGTGGTTCGCCGTCTGGACTCTTCTCAGTATGTGCGGGTTTCTGCTCGGACTGACCGCTACAGCTCTGGGTGGCGGCGTCTGGCTTATGGTCGCGGGCACGGCAAGTCTGCTCGCGGCGCCAATAGTCCTCTCCGGTCGCACCGCCCTCGCCCGGAGTAACTTCTTTCTTGTCTTTCCACTAATGCCGCTCTATCTGGCTTATGGGACTGCTCGCGCACTTTGTCTCACCGGTTTTAGCCTGCCTCGACCCACAAAACCCGTTGTACCGGATTCCCCCATCGGATGACCCCCACCTTCAGCTCCCCCGCCGAAAAGCAAACCGTATCCAGAGAATTGAAACGGTTGCTTCAGCACTCCTCGCACTACCTTACGGGGCTGGTGTTTTCGCTTGCTCTGGGATTTATTTCTTTTCCCATTTATACGCGCGTGTTCTCGGTCGCCGACTACGGTTCAATCGATTTCATCCAGCGTATTCTTCTGCTCTTTACAGCTTTCTCGAAGCTCGGCATGCAGAACTCGGCGCTCCGGTTTTTTAACCGCGGCGAGTTTGAGGCGCATCCTGAACAAGGCAGGAAATATTACTCCACCATGTTCCTTGGGATGGCGGCCACGTCGGGAATCGTGACTATTCTGTTTGCGCTCGCAGTCCGGGTTAGCCCGGTATCCTGGATCGATTCGGGTCTCGCGAGCATTCTATTTTCCACTTCGGTCATGATCTTTCTCCGGGCGCTCGAATCCATTCTCTGGTCGTTCCTGCGCATTGAAGAGAGAACCAAGGCATACACCGGATATCAAATCCTGATTAAAGGACTGACCCTGGCCGTGATTTGCGCGATCCTCTATTTCGCGGGAAGATCGGCGCGCCACTTCTTCACGGGAATGATCGTCGTCGAGGGCCTGATCGTCGCATCCATGGTCTTCCTGCTGCTGCGGCGCGGGATCATTCATTTCCGCTTCTTCGACCATAAGCTGTTCTGGTCCGCTATCTCATTTGGTATGCCGCTCATTGTGTATGAGATCGCCAGCATTGTTCTCGACTCAGGTGACCGCGTATTGGTTCGAAGATACCTGGGGGCGAACGCATTGGGCCAATATTCCGTCGCCTACGGGCTTTCGAGTTATGTGAACGATTTGATGATTGTCCCCCTCAACCTGGCCCTGCTTCCTATCTATATGCGGATGTGGAACACGGAGGGTGCGGAGAAGACGAGTAAGTTTCTCAGCACGGGATTCAACCTATTCGTAATCGTCGCGGCGGGCGTCTTCACACTGGCCTTCGTTGGGTCTCACGACGCGGTCCACCTCCTCGCATCGTCGAAATATGGGAGCCAATCCGGGCTGATCCCCATCATCGTCGCAGGGCTTCTCATCTACACGACCCAGGTATTCTTGAGCGCCGGTTTGCTGATCCATAGAAGGACGATGGCTATGGCGCGGGCTCTGTTTCTGTCTGCGCTTTTGAACATCATTCTGAATGTGGCGCTGCTCCCGCGTCTCGGCCTGGCTGCTGCGGCCATTGCCACTCTTGTGAGCTATTGTTTCTGTATCCTCTGGCTCGCGCGCTCGTCCTTTCGTGTGTTGCCGTTATCCATCGATTTCGGAAGCATGGGGCGGGCGGGGCTGGTCTCCGCTCTCACCTGCGCACTCGTGTCGCGCGTTGAAATCGGTATCCCGATGGTCAATCTCGCCGTGCGTGGGTCACTGGCTGTCCTCTTATTTGGCGCTCTCATGGCGACCCTCGACCCAAAGGTTCGGGCAATCGCACTCGATGTCGTCAGTAAGTTTCGCCTGCGCAGCGCGACGATGCGGCAGGTGGAAGTTTCCACGGTGGAAGGCTGACGCAATGCACTTTTCGGGCATAACTCCTCTGGTGCTATACGCGGCCGCAATCCTCTGTGGAATCTGGAGCATCGCCGGGAAGCCCATTGTTGGGTTCTACTATTTGGTCCCACTCCTGCCACTGCAGACTCTGCGCTATCGTCTGCTGGAGTACCCTTTGGGAGGCAGCATTGTTGGGCTAATACTGGTCGCGATGGCTATCGGCGTGCTACGACAGCGCAGCTCCATACTTCCGAAAACGCCGTGGACGCGGGTCATCTCCGTCTATTCGATCTTTTTACTTATATCTCTGATCCTCGGTGCGTTCTATCTGGACATGAAACTGCCGCTGCCCGGCACCCCCCGATTCGGCATCTGGGAGGACTATATGATGATGCCGGCAATGCTGCTTATGTTGGCTGCCGTGCGTCCCACCCGCTTGGAGATGCGTATCATTATAATTCTGATGTGCGCGTCCACTCTGTTACTCAGCAAGAGCTACTTCAGCGTGATGGCGAATCGGGATTTTTCCACTTACTCGGAGGATCGGGAAGCGGGCAGCATGGGCTACGCCGGCTCCAATGGATTAGCCGCCTACGAGGCCCAGATAACGGTCTTCCTGGTAGCTCTTGCCGTATTTGAGAAGAAAATCCTGCCGCGACTGGCTCTCTATGGCATTGCCGCTCTTTCCAGCGTCTGCCTCATGTTCACCCTTTCGCGAGGCGGCTACCTGGCGCTACTGGCGGGTTGGTTCTTCCTGGGCGTAGCTAAGAAAAGGTCTTTGCTGGTTCTCCTGGCCGCGTTTCTCCTGACCTGGAGCACGATTGTTCCGGAGGCGGTTCGCTATCGGGTCTTCATGACTTACGATCAGGAAAATAAGACCGTGGATCACTCGGCCGAAACCCGTCTCGACCTGTGGGACGATGCCATGCATCTGTTCGCTTCGAACCCGGCGACCGGCACGGGATTCGCGACCTATGCCTTCATGCATCGGATCGGCGGCTATGAGGATACGCATAACTACTTTCTGAAGATACTGGTCGAAACCGGCGTGGTCGGCATGCTGTTCTTCCTGTGGCTGCTGGGGCGGACCTTCTTCTCGGGGCTCTGGCTCTTCTGGACAGCGACGGATCCGTTCTTCAAAGCCCTTGGCTTGGGACTCGCGTGCTGGATGGTTTCGTGCGTCGTCGCGAACTGTTTCGGTGATCGCTGGTCATTTCTTCAGGTCAATGGTTATATGTGGATCATAGCTGGCATGGTGGCGCACGGGTTAACAGTCGAGAGCGCGAAGAAAGCCGCCGGAGTTCCCGAGGCCGTGGAGGACGACGCCGAGGCTCTCGTTCTTGCCGCTGTCTAGGTTTGAATAAACTAGATTTGAAATTAGATGACGCGCGTTCTCGTTCTGTCTTTCGCACTTGGGCTGGCCGCCGCGGCCCAGACAACTGCCCCGGCGCTCTTCTTTTCGGATCTCGATAGCGGTCCGAACACCGGTGGAGATAACAACGCCGGCGTATACGTAACTATTTACGGGCAGCGGTTTGGCGCAACCCAGGGTGGATCATACGTCGCCATTGGTGGTGGCCAGGCCGACTCTTATCAGTTCTGGTCTGACAACAAGATTACTTTCCAATTAGGTGCTTCAGCGCAGACCGGCAACATCATCGTAACGAGCGGCGGCGGCGCTTCGAACGCGATTCCGTTCACGGTGAGGGCCGGAAATATTTACTTTGTCTCACCCGATGGCAACGATTCGGACAGTGGTCTTTCCGGGTCGCCGTGGCTGACGCTTCCGAATGCCGTGCAGACCATTTCCGCGGGCGACACGATCTATGCCATGAACGGCGTAACGCAAAATGTAGACGACGGCCAGGGATGGGATGCTGCGCTGACGTTGCGCGCGGAGTGGTGCGGAACTTCCGGCTACAACCGCGCGCTTCTGGCTTATCCCAACGCATCGGTTACGATCGGGAATTCGTCCGGGCAATCGCCATCGAGCGGTCTCCGCAGTACGGACTTCAGCGCGGGCGATGGCGCTTGCGGCGGCTATTGGACATTTGGCGAACTTATATTCCGCGGCGTTGGTCCGGCGTCTGTGGCAGGCCCGAGCCAGCAGTGGCGGTTTGTCGGTAATGACATCAGTTGCCCCAACGCGGAAGGCAGTAATTCGGATGCGTGCTTTGAAACATCGCTGGCGAGTTATGTCGAGTTTCTAGGGAACAACGTCCACGATGCCGGGACGGCGGATGCTGCCGCAACCTTCAATGGTGTGTACTTCTCAACCGACTCGAACGACATCGATATGGGATGGAATACAGTGGCGAATGTGCAGGGATGCCGCGGAGTCCAGATACATTCGTCGCCTCTCGGGTCGGGTTATCCAAATAGCGGTTTCAATCAGTATGATCTGCAAGTGCACGACAATGTAATTCATGACACCCAGTGCGACGGACTGATTATCAACACCGTCGATCCATCCAAGGGCGGCGTTTCTGTCTATAACAATGTGATCTATAATGCGGGCCAAGGACCCAATAATCCTGAACAGTCGGGCGATTGGGCTTGTATCTTTGTCCCCGGTTACACAGAAAACGGCGCCGCGGGTTCCGGGACCGTCGATATTTATAACAACACGATGTATGGATGTGGAACCTTCGCGGATCCGCCGTTCGGCGACGCGAACGCGGCCGTAATCGAAGGCGGCTACAATGCGAATCTGTACGTCAATATCACGAATAACATCATGTACCAGACTTCCGGCGAACCTTACTTAGTCGTCTGGAATCCGGTCTCGGGCGAGCCTTGTGCGGACTCCGACAACTGCCCGTGGGTAGAGGGCACGAACAATCTCTTCTTCGGCGTGGGCGTCGAAACAACCGACACGATCAATGTGACGAACTCCATCAACGCCGATCCACAGCTCCTCAATCCCTCTGCGGATGAACTGCAACTCTCGTCCAGCAGCCCCGCCCGGAGCGCAGGCGTAAATACAGGGCTCGCCGAAGACATTGTCGGTGTTTCCAGAGGTGGCGCTGAAGGATACGACCTGGGCGCTTACCAGTTCGATTCAGGCCAGGCGGCTATCCCGCCGAATCTGTCGGCGATCACCGACGCGGCCAGCTTTGCAACGGGCTCGGTTTCTCCGGGGGAATTGATCGTATGCTTCGGCGTCAATCTAGGTCCGGCCACCGCGGTTCTCGCCCAGGTCAATAATGGAAGCCTGACGAGCAGTCTCGGCGGCGTCAAGGTTCTGTTCAATGGCGTTCCGGCGGCTCTGCTCTATGTGCAGGCGAATCAGATCAACGCGATTGTCCCGTATGAAGTGTCGGGGTCCGGCAGCGTGAGTGTGCAGGTCGCTTACGCCGGGCAAACATCGAACAGCCTGACTGTGCCAGTCGCACCTACCACGCCCAACGTCTTTACGCAAGGCGGTTCGGGTTACGGACAGGGGGCGATTCTAAATCAGGATCTCTCGGTGAATACGATTATCAACGCGGCTCGACGCAAGACTGACATCGTGATCTACGCTACCGGGGCAGGTCAAACCAGCCCAACCGGGGTGGATGGATTCATCGCTACCAGCGCTTCGTTTGCACCGATCTATCCTCCCTCGGTTACACTAGACGGGATACCCGCTATGGTTACCTATGCGGGCGCGGTTCCTGGTCTCGCTCTTGGCGTCGAACAAATTAACGTTCTTGTTCCGCAGAATGCCCCGGTGGGGAACGCGGTCCCGGTTGTCATTACCGCCAACGGCGTCTCCAGCCAATCCAACGTCACGGTTGCCATTCAATGACCTGGCAGGGCGTAAGCGCCGATAGGATAGCCGCTTCCCTGGGGTAGTGGCACGCCCAGAATATCAAAATTATCCGGGACGCTCACGCCTCCATTGGCAGCGGGGCTTCCGGACTGAAGCTGAAAGTTATATTGTCCCGGGTCCACCAGCAGCGGATTGGCGTTGATCGAGTTCACGATATTCGCCGGATCTCGTTTCTCTACAGTGGAACGTCCCCAGAAGAGATTATTGGTTCCCTGCATCCACGGGCAGTTCGCCGAAGCGGCGCATACTCCGCCTGCGTTCTTACCGGGATTCCAAACGACCACATAGGGCACGCCGCCCGGAAACAAAGTAGTAGGCAATTGATAGACAAGATTGTTCCGGATATGAACGATAAGGTTCACATTACCGCCGCCCTCGATGATTGCGGCGTTCGCATTGCTGAACGGCGGCGTTACGAAAGCTCCACAATCATACAGGGTGTTATTGAAAACCTCGACCATGCCGGAACCGGGCGCGCCGGTTTCCGTTGTGCCCGGCACATAAATGCACGACCAGCTCCCGGATTGCTCCGGATTGTTAGGTCCCTTACCCGCGTTGTAAATCACATTGTTATAAATCGAGATCGGTCCCTTCGAAGGGTCCACCGTATCGGCAATAATCCCGTCGCATTGGGTATCGTGAATGACGTTGTCGTGAATCGCGATGTCGTATTGGTTGTACCCGCTATGCGGATAACCGGAGCCGAGCGGCGACGAATGTATCTGAACCCCGCGGCATCCATGCACGTTCGCTACTGTATTCCACCCCATCTCGACGTGATTGGAATCGGTCGAGAAGTAAACGCCCTGGAACAGCGCGGATGCCCCTGCCGTGCCCGCATCGTGAACGTTATTTCCAAGGAACTTGACATAGCTCGCGAGCGACGTTTCAAAACAGGCGCCCCCTCCGCCGCTTCCGTTGGAGTTGGGGCAGCTAATATCGTTGCCGATGAAACGCCACTGTTGGCTGGGTCCGGCGATGGCCACGGGTTGAATGCCGCGCAGTTCGATTTCTCCGAAGACCCACTCGCCTCCGCAAGGGCCGTCGCCGGAGCTGAAATCCGTGGAACGAATACCCGTGGGCGGATTCAACCCATTTGGGTTACCGATGGTGACCGTCGCTCCGGGGTACGCGAGCAGAGCACGCGGATTGCCCGACGTGCCGCACCACTCCGAGCGAAGCGTGAGCGCCGCCTGCCAACCCTGTCCATCGTCCACGGTTTGACTGACGCCGTTCTCCGCGTAAATCGTGTCGCCGGCCGCAATCGTCTGCACGGCATGCGGCAACGTCTTCCACGGAGAGTTGAAGGTTCCCTTGTTTCCGTCTTTTCCATTAGTCGCGACAAAATAGATGTTACCCGCTCGTACCGTGAAGGGAAGCGCATTCGATGTGCCCGAAGAAGTAATCAGCTCGATTGTGCCCGTGGTCGCGGCCGCCCCTGGCTGGAAAGTAATTCTGGTGTCCGACCAGATTGGATATGAGGCAGCGGTCCCGCCACCTATCGAAACATAGGACGTGCCTTGGGTCGCGCCGAAGCGCTGTCCGTAGATCGTAACAAAAACACCCGCGTTGTTCGCGCCTCCGGTCTTCGGGCCACTTTCCAGATCTGAGAAAAATAGCGTCGGGGCCAGCGATTGCGGCTTAGCCGCAATCATGCTGATGAAAAGACTAAGCATCAAGAAGATTTGTGGACGCATAAACTCCCGGAAACCCGCATTGAATCTCAACTCTAAAAATATAATCGCGCTGGGCTACCACGATATTACTGAAGATCTAAGCGCTTCGTTTAAGCCGCCCTCCATTTCCGCAGCGGTGTATACCCTTGGCCGCTCCGAGTTCCGGCAGCATCTAGCGCTCATTGAAGAAGCTGCCCCGAAGAGGCCGGCAGTTTTTACCTTCGATGACGGCGCCGCCAGCGCTTACTTCATCGTTGCAAGGGAACTCGAACGCGCTGCTCTCCGGGGGTATTTCTTCATAACGACGAATTGGATTGAACGCCCGGGTTTTCTCACCGCGGCCCAGATCAGGGAACTCGCTGCTCGCGGCCACGTCATTGGAAGTCACTCCTGTTCGCACCCGGAAAGAATGTCGAAACTTGGCCGCGCGGCACTGATCGAGGAGTGGACGGGGAGCCGCGTGATTCTCGAAGAAATTCTAGGCGCCCGCGTCACCGTGGCGTCTGTGCCCGGCGGTTACCACTCCATGCGTGTGGCACGGGCAGCGGCGCAATGTGGATACCGGACACTATTTACCTCGGAGCCCACCAGCCGCGTCCGCGAAGTGGATGGCTGCCGGGTAATCGGACGCTACTCGATCAAGCGCGGTTCGTCCGCCGCCGCGGCCGCCGCCATCGCGTCGGGGCGCCGCCTTCCGCGGATGCGGCAATGGATCGAATGGAATGCGAAAAAACCGGTCAAGTTCCTGGGCGGCGATCTGTATCTCACCGCGCGGCGCTTACTACTGAGCACTCAATGCCAATCGTTCTAGAACGGGAGCAAACGCTGGCTGCGCCAAATCGATACGATGACTCGCGCCGGCACATCCTCTATCTGATCGATGTTCTATGGGGGCTCGGCGGCGCGGAACAGGCGTTACTTCGCACCGCTCAACTTCTTCCCACAGATCGCTACCGCCTCACCGTAGGAACGTTTCGCCTTCGTCCGGGTTTGGCCATGAAGAGCGGTTTCGGGTGCCCTGTGATCGAGTTTCCATTGGGGCGCGTAACCGGGAGCAGCGTCCTGAAAACAGCCGCGCGCCTGGCGCAATTCATCCGCCGCGAACGTGTGGACCTGGTGCACACCTTCTTTGAAACGTCGGATCTGCTCGGCGGTCTGGTCGCGAAACTCAGTGGGCGGCCGGTGATTTCCAGCCGGCGCGACATGGGCTTCCTGCGCACACGCCGCAGCCAATATGGTTATCGCCTGCTCGGTTTCCTGTTCGATGAAGTTCACACGGTCTCTGAAGCGGTGCGGCAAGAGATGATCTCGCGCGATCGCCTCGACCCGAAACGCGTGGTCACGATCCCCAACGGTATCCCGTTCGGGCCGGCCCCCGTCCGAGTTCCTCGGGAAGGGAGTTCGCCGGTGGTCCTGAGCGTAGGAAATATCCGCGGCATTAAAGGCACCGACGTTTTGATCCGGACTGCGCAGCGCGTGGTCGCTCAGAATCCTGACGTGCGCTTCTGGATTGCCGGGTCCGACCATGACGAGCGCTATGCCCGCGAGATGCGTGCCCTTGTCACTGAACTCGGCCTTGCGCGGCACGTGCGGTTTCTCGGAAAGGTTGAAGATATTACTCCGCTGCTCGACGCGGCTGACGTATTTTGCCTGCTCTCCCGTAGCGAGGGAATGTCGAATGCTCTGCTTGAGGCCATGGCGGCGGCCGTTCCATGCGTGGCCACGGCCGTCGGGGGCACGCCGGAGGTGCTGACGGGTGAACTGAGCACTTTGCTGGTCCCGTCCGGCGATGCGGATCTAGCGGCCCTCAAGATCCTTCAACTTCTGAGCAACCCGGCGCAGGCGCAGCGCCTGGGCCGCGTGGCGCGAGCCCGGGTCGAGGAGAATTTCACGGCGCGCCGCATGGTTCAGAATCTGGCCGTGCGATACGGCCAATTACTGGCATTGAAGAAATAATGAGTCCGATCGAAACACTATCGCAGCAGATTACTGCAAAGTCGAACGCGGGCTACCACGAGATCGCCCGCAAGATAAAAGACGCGGCGGAACTCGACGCGGTGCGCCGCGAATGGGAGCAAATGGCTGCCACCTCGGCCACCATCGCGGCCGGGTTCGATTACCAGAAGGCATGGGCGGATGGGTTGGCGTCACGGCAACAGTTGCATGTTTTCCTGGCCGCCGGAGGGATCGCCCCGCTGGTCAGAGCGCGCGGCTTCGCGCAGCCGCTTACCCTGCTGGCAGCGGAAATGTACGAGCCTCTGGATTTCCTTTACCGGACTCCCCAAGCCGTCGAAGAACTGCTAATGCTGATCCGCCGCACCGCCCTTCCGCTCTACCTGCAGCGCATTCCTGCCGCGTCACCCATTGTTACCTTCGTGGAAAAAATCTTCGAGCGCCGCGCGCTGATTGTCAGGAAACCGGCTGCCGCCTCTCCGCTGATCCGGCTCGACGAAAGCTGGATCGAGCCGGAGAGTCATCTGAATTCCGGACGCCGTTCCGACCTACGCCGTGCCCGCCGCACTTCCGAGAAGCTGGGTGCGGTTGAAACCCAAATCCTCGCACCCGCGCCAGCCGAGGTGGCCGGACTCATCGGCGAAGTGCTGCGGGTCGAGGCAGCCGGCTGGAAGGGCGCCGCGGGCACGGCCCTTGCAGCCGACCCAGTCCGTTGCGAGTTCTTCCACCGGTACTGCGCCGCCGAAGCTCGCTTGGGCCGCCTGCGTATTTGCCTGCTACGCATCGCGGGACAGAATGCGGCCGCACAGATTGCCATCCAGACGCCCACGCGCTTTTCGCTATTGCGCGCGGGTTACGACGAAGCGTTCGCCCGTTCTTCCCCCGGAAATCTGCTCACGCGCGAGAGCATCCGGCACGCGGCTCTCGCCGGAATCGCCACCTATGAATTCAACGGCGACATCGAACCCTGGACCAGGTTGTGGACCGAAGAGGAACTCGCCTGCTGCTCCCTTCACGTCTTCCCTTTCAGTCTTACCGGCATGACCGCCCTAGCCGTTCGGGCCGCAAAATCCTTCCTGCAGAGACATAAGAAGCATGACTAAGAACTTCCCCCTCGCTGCCTTGCAACTACCCATCGCCGCCATGGCCCCGCTGCTGAAGAAGGCGGCCAAAGCCTACGTGGCCGGCTCGACGGTCGAGCAAGCCCTCAGTGTGGCGCAAGCCCTCGGTCCCGAAGGCGCGGCGAACACCCTGGCTTTCTGGGATTCCGCATGCGACTCGCCGGACAAAGTCATCGAGATGTATCTGCAGACTGTCCGGGCGTCGGCCGCCAGCGGGCTTGAGTCTTATATCTCGATCAAAGCGCCCTCGTTCGACTTTGACCCGTCGCGGCTCTATCCAGTGCTGAAGGCCGCCCATTCGCACTCAATCAAAATTCACTTCGATGCGCTGGCGCCCGAGACCGTTGACGCCACTTTCTGCCTCATCGAGGAGAGTCTCCTGGTGCACGGTGATATCGGATGCACGCTTCCGGGCCGCTGGTCGCGCAGCTTACGTGATGCGGAGCTTGCCATTCGTCTCGGCCTCACCGTGCGGGTGGTGAAAGGGCAGTGGGGCGCTCCGGACGGCGAGGAAATTGAACCCTGCGCTGGATTTCTAAACGTAGTGAGGCTGCTGGCGGGGCGTGCTCGCCACGTCAGCGTGGCGACCCACGATCCAGCGTTGGCGCGCCGCGCTCTTGTGATCTTGAAGAATGCGGGTACGCCTTGCGAACTGGAACTTCTCTATGGCTTCCCGAAGCAAGGTGTGCTGAAGGCCACGAGGGCACTGAAGGTCCCGGTCCGGTTCTACCTGCCTTACGGTCACGCCTGGCTGCCTTATGCGCTGCGTCAGGCCGTTTCGAAGCCGCGGATTTTGTGGTGGCTCTTGCGCGACGGATTCATGGCCAGACACCAAAGGAGGAACGCCCTATGCGTGCAGCGGTAGCACTCACGGAAGATGCGACAGACACAGCGGCAGGGACTGCGATAGAGACTTCGCAGGCCAGTTCGCGCGATTTCTACCAGCGGTATTCCTGGTGCCTCGATCCATTTCTGCCTCTCGGCGATCTCCTGGTGCGCCTCTGCGAGGAGTTAGATGGGCGCTCGCGGCCGGCGCCGGAATGGCAGAAGCGGGAGAGCGCCGTCAATGTCTATCTGTTTGCCTGCGCCATCGCCTGCACCATCGACGACTATCTGGATGAGAAGACGGTCGACCTTTCGCCGATTGCGAAGATCGCTCGTAGCCCAATCCTGAAACAGGCCTGCGCGGCCGCGGAGCGGATTCTGAATCTGCCGGCCGCGTTCCGCCGCCGCTCGAAAGCGGCTGCCTGGCGGGAACGTTGGACGGGGTGTGTGGACGCCGCCTGCCTGGAACTGCTGCATGGCGAAACGGGCGGCTTCGACCGGGCGGCGCTGCCGCTGCTGGACAAGGCCACAGCATCCATCGGCGCGGGACTGCTGCGGCGAAGGATGCGGATTCCGGAGGGATTCCGCTGTCAGGATCTTGCGCACCAGGATGTAGTGGCGCTCGCGAACCAGTATTTGGCGGACGCTGCCCCAGACCGCGCAAAGCCCCTGTTGGTGATCGGCCCGCGCACCGCCGGCGCTTATTTCGCTCCGCTGGCTGCGGCCAGCCTCCGCGTCACCGCCAATTTGAGCGCCACCTGGATCACCGTGCGCCCGAAGAACGGGCTGTCTTCCGCCGAACGCTCGGCCATCCGGAGTGTTGTTCGCCGCGGCGGATCTTTCCTGGTGATTGACGACCACCCCAATACCGGCGTCACGCTGCGTCTGCTGCTCGGCATGCTGGAACGGCTGGGCGGCAAGCCGGCTCGCATCGCGGCGGCCGTTCCCGGGCATCCGGCGAATCCCGGTTGGACGCTTCCGGAAGCCGAATCGCGTGGGATTCGCATGGTGGTGCTCGCCCCGGAGAATCGCTACAAGGTGAAGTTGCTCGCTTCGGGCTGGATTGCCGGGGTGCTGGGCCAGCCGGTTGGCGAAAGTCTGGAAACGCGAGAGGTGAACCGGAAGTTCGAATCCGCTGCCGGCGACGGGTTTGAAGTGCGCTTGAAGCGGCTCGTGGACGTCCCTGGTTCCGGCCGTGTTCTCGCGAAGAGCGTTGGTTGGGGCTGGCTGGGCTATCACGCATTCCTGGCGGGAGAACGGTTGGAAGGTTTTGTACCTTCCTCCCTCGCTCAGCGGGAAGGCATTCTGTTTTCCGAGTGGATTGAAGGCGAGCCCGTCCTCAATGCCACAAGCGTAACTGCCCTCGGCTTCTATATCGCTCGCCGTTCGGCCACTCTGGCTTTAAAACGGGAGCCCCGTTTCGGACATCCGGAACTCGGCTGGTGCGGATGGAACGATTTGACGGCGACGTTACGCAAGGTTTATGGGCCTTATCTCGGCCGGTTCAAGCAGCCGGCGATTCTGCGCGCACTGCGCTCGTTACAGCCGCCGAAACCCGTTCTCCTCGACGGACAAATGCGCCCCGGCGACTGGATCCGCCGCAACGGACGGCTCTACAAAACGGATTTCGAGCATCACAATTTCGGCGGCGCTGAATTGGACCTGACCGATCCCGCATGGGACTTGGCGTCGGCGAGTTTTGAGTTTGGAATGAATGAGGGCGAAGAGGCGGACCTGCTGGACGCTTACACCATGGAGAGCCGTGACTTTGCGGTAGACCAACGCCTTACGCTCTACAAGATTCTCTGCGCGATGACCGTGATGCGCGCGTCCACTTACTGGATCGGGAAGAAGCCGGGCGATGCGCGGCACAAGCGCTGGGCGGAGCGATATCTCGCCGCCCGCGACTTTGCCGCCTTTCAAATGACACGCGAGATGGGACGCGAACTGGCACGGCGCAAATCGGTCTGGACGGAGAAGTTGCTGTTTCTGGATCTGGATGGCGTGCTGGATTGGAATCAGCTCGGCTTCCCGCACACGACACCGGACGGCGTGGAAGCTCTTCGGATTCTGAAAGAGGGCGGCGTTTCCTGCGTGCTGAACACCGCCCGTAGTCTGGAACACGTCCGGCAATATGCGCGCAGCTTTGGGTTGGCCGGCGGCGTGGCGGAACTGGGAAGCGTCTTCTGGGATGCCGTGGCCGGGCGCGAAACCTCGCTGGTCGATGCGGCTTCTCTTGCCGCGATGGATCGCGTCAGAGAGGCGGTCGCAAGAACCGAAGGCGTCGCTATAGACCCTCAGCACCGCCATTCGATCCGCGCATTCCGGTTCGACGGTGAGAAAACCGTGCGGCTGCGTGACACCGACCTCGCCCTGGCGGACTTAACGGGCCTGGCGGTGATCCACAGCGGCGCAGACACTCACGTCATCGCGAAAGGGGCGGGTAAAGCCACAGGCGTGGCCGCCGTCCGAATTCTGGTCAACCGCCGCGTAGGCTTCGTGGCGGCGATCGGAGATTCCGATCAGGATCTGGACATGCTACGCGCTGCCGACGTCGCGTTTGCGCCCGCTAACGCCTCGCGAGGTATCCGCGAGATGGCAGCCGCTGGGCGATGCCGAATGATGAAGCGGCCATTACAGGCGGGCCTGCTTGAGGCTGCACGAATTCTTGCGCCCGGTGTTCCACCGCTCGCTACTAAAACCGCCCCGGCTTTTCTAAACGCTCTGCTGGCCGTGGCGCAAAGGTCCGGCCTGGAAAGGATGACTTCGGTTCTCCGATGGAACAGACTATAGAGGTGCTTCCCGAGGCGGGCGAAACGACTGGCGAGCAGCTTCAGGTCGAGTGGGTAACCAGCGCGCATGCGTTCGGGGAACTTGCGCCTGAGTGGTCCGCGCTCGCGGAAGCGGCTGCTGTCAATAATATCTTCGTCAGCTTTGAATGGATGTCGGCGTGGTGGCAGACATGGGGAAAGGGGCGTTCGCTCGCCATTATCTCGGTTCGCGATCCAGGCGGCCGCCTCGTGGGGCTCGCGCCGTTTTCGATTGAAAGGATCTGGCTGGGGTGCATGCCCGTACGACGCCTGCGGCTTCTGGCGGATGAGCACAGTGGATCGGACTACCTGAGTCTTTTGGCCGTGCCTGCGTACGAAGCCCGCGTAACCGGAGAGATCGTCCGGACAATGGCGCAGCATCGCGGCGAATGGGATTGCATCGCGCTGCATGACACCGCGGATTCACCCCTCATGGCCGGCTTCCGTTTCCGCTTGGAGGCGCTGGGGATGCACTGCACGCGGAACGCGGCTGCTGTCTGCTATTACATTCCCCTTCCTCAAACTCGGGAAGCCTTCCTGAAAGGTTTGAGCAGCCACCTGCGCTGCAACTACAAGAGACGCTGGCGCGTGCTGGAACGGGAAGGTTCGGTCGAGTTTCTGTCGATCGCGGATCACGCCACCCTGACGCGCGAGTTTCCGGAACTGATCCGTCTGCATCGCATGCGGTTCGAGCAGCGTCAGGAAAAGAGCGCGTTCACCGAGCCTGACGTACTTACGTTTCACGCGAAGGTAATGGAGCGGCTGGCGGGCCGCGCGTTGGCGATGCTGTTTTTGATTCGCGTGGATGGCCAACCCGTCGCAAGTCTCTACGGGTTTGCCGCCGGCAGCACGTTTCAGTTCTACCAGTGCGGGATGCACCCGGCCTGGAAGCAGAAAGGTGTCGGGCAGATGATGACAGGCCGTGCCATTGAGGAAGCCATCCGCCTGGGCTTTCGGGAATTCGACTTTCTGCGCGGCGGCGAATCGTACAAGGCGCATTGGGCCCAGCATTCGCGAACCACCGTTACGCTTCGCCTGTTCGATTCACGATGGAAGAGCCGCTACGCGGAAGCCGTCTGGTCGGCTGGGGTGTTTGCGCGCAAATGCAAAGCGGCGTTACGAGATAAGGTACGCGGAGTAAGAGCAGTAAGAGAAGATACAGGGGATGAGTGAAGTTCCGCTGCTCACCGTCGCCGATTTTGAAGCCGCCGCGCCGCGGTTCGCCAGCCACCGGGCCATCGAGTTCCTGAACGGCGGAGCGGGCGAAGGCGTGACCCTGCGCGACAACATCCGCGCCTTCGAGCAAATCCGTTTGTGGCCGCGCGTCCTGCGCGACGTGAGCCGCATCGACCTTTCGATTGAGCTGTTCGGCCGCAAGCTGAATTCGCCCATCCTGCTCGCGCCCACCGGCTATCACAAACTCTTCCACCCGGAAGGCGAACTGGCTGTGGTGCGCGCCGCCAATGAAGCAGGATCTCTGCTGGTGGCCGCCACCTTCGCCACAACCAGCATCGAAGACATGGCGCGGGCGTCCAGCCGGCCGCTGTGGTTCCAACTCTACATTCAACCGGACCGTGCCTCCACGGCGCGCGTGATTCGCGCCGCGGTGGATTCAGGTTGTGAGGCGATCGTGGTGACCGTGGATATCCCAGTGAACGGTCCCCGCGACCGCGAACTCCGCGCGGGATTCAAGCTGCCGGAAGGCGTGATCCGCGAGAATCTCCGCCACATGGGCGTTGATCTGGCGGGCGCTCCGCACCGCCCCGTAGCCACGGAGGTTTATAACTTCATCCGCGCCGCCGATGCCACATGGGACGATATCGAGCGCCTGCGCGCTTCGGTGAAAGTGCCGGTGCTGCTGAAGGGCATCCTGCACGCTGACGATGCGAGCGAAGCGGTTCGTCGCGGAATCGATGGGATTGTGGTTTCCAACCACGGTGGACGAAGCCTGGATTCAGCTCCGGCCACGATGGACGTGCTGCCTCTTATCGTTGCGGCCGTTGGCGGCAGAATTCCGGTTTTGATCGATGGCGGCGTCCGGCGAGGCATTGATGTCGTGAAAGCGCTTTGCCTGGGAGCGACGGCCGTCATGGTGGGCCGCCCGTATTGCTGGGGACTCTGCGTTGGCGGCGAGCAGGGTGTGGCCAGGGTGCTGCAGATTCTGGACGTTGAGACCAGAATGGCCATGGGTCTGACAGGGGCGAGTCACCTGGGCGGTTTGGGGGAGCAGTTACTCTATAACTCATGAGAAGCCTGTCGCTTCCGGCCCTTGCGTCGTTGGCTGTCGGATGCGGTAGCAGTTCCCCCTCTCAAGACCGGTTGGCGGTTTATCGCGTGTTCTTCGAAACGTTCCTGAACGGTAGGAATGCGCCAATTTTACTTCAGCGCAAATACATCGCGCTCCAGATTTCGGACGACGAACGGAAAGGTTGCGTGGCCGGGATCAGCCTCCCGGCCGGACCTTCCGTGAACAGCCAGTTACTTGATCCGAGAACCATCTCAGGCTTGAACTACATGTTCATTAACAGCGGACAAGATTCCAAGCGGGCGCCGAACCTGGGCGTGTCCGAGATTCGGTTTGACGCGACTCACCGCTACGCCGTGATGCGGTTCGAGTATTCTTGTCCTCTTTGCGCCGCCTTTGGAAACCTTGTGTTTGAAGACGCAGACGGACGCTGGGTTCCATCGAAACGCAGATGCGGGGCCGGGGTTTCGTAGTACATCTATAGTTTCACGTCAAACTCAAGCTGCTGAATCCTCTTATCCAGCGCGGCCTTGGCGGTGTCGATCTGCTTATCGAGCTGATCGGTTTCATTCTGCAGCGCCGCCAGCCGATTCTCCTGTTCATTCAACTGCTGGGTGTACCGCTGTAACAGAGCCTTCTCTTCGGGGCTGCCCTTCAGCGCCTTCATGTTCTCTCGCAACCGCTGCTGGTCGTCGAATATCTTCTGCGTTTCATCGTCGCGATTGCTCTTCTGCGCTTCGAGCGCGGCAATGGCGTCTTTCTGCGAAAGAACCTCGCGAAAGGCCGCTTCAATCGTCGGGTCAATTGACTTCTGACCGATAAGCAAAGCGACTTGTTCCGTTGAAATATTCGTCACGGCGAAGTTAGCCTGGGTGGGCCGTGCTTCCTCCACCACCAGCGATGCGGTCTGTTTGGGATCCACCTGGAGGCGGAAGCGCAACCAATCCGCGGTCGTCTCCACGGGACGCACGTCACCCCGCAGTACGTAGCCCGGCCGCACGGGATGCTCCACCACGATTGTGCGCGGGCTGCTGTCCTCATTGCGGAACGTGTACGTCTTCTTCTCCCGGATCTCGCTCTCCTGGGTCATCGTGCCCCTGTAAATCCGCACGCGGGAGACGCGCTCCTGCTCGGAGCCGATGCGCGAGCTGGCGTTTCCGGCCAGGTCTGTCGCGTAGGAAAACAAGCGCTTCTCGCCGGGTCGTATGGGGTCGAAAACACCCTCACCGGCGAAGGTGTTCTCTTCCAGAACGCTCACGCTGCCGCCATCGAGCGTTAGTCCCGTGGAGTTAGTAATCCATAGTGCGCGCTGCGGGCGCAGCAGGCCAGCCTGCTCATTCCAGAGAGATACTTTGTCAACGGTAATCGGCGATTGCGCGATAGGCACCAGTGCCGACCGGTTCTTCAAAATCGTAATCGGGTCTTTGAGCTTGTACTCGAACAGATCCCCTAGCGCCTGGCTGCGAGCGGCCGCCTCGGCGGCTGCGCGCGCGGTATCGACACGGTACGTCCCGCCCCCGTAACCTCCGCCCGCGCCCGCGCCCATGCCAGCGCCGGTTCCACGCCCGGTTGATCCCAGCGCGGCGCCGCTTCCTAAGCCTCGTCCATTCCCGATCCGCCGTCCTGCTGTCGCAGCCAAGGCGGATTCGGACGTTTGCATCTGTGGGGCTGTGGCGCTCACTGTAACGCTGTCGGCGGCACTCGCCACCTGTAGCCGTACATCCTGCTGGATGGGACGTCCCGCGGAAGCCGTCATTCCGTTGATTTCAGTGGGGCTGAATCCGGGCGCGGCAACTTGAAGGCGCACGGAACCGTCGGGCAGAGCGGGGATCTCATAGCTTCCCGCGCTGTCCGTGGTTGCCTGAGCGGCCAGGTTTCCCGCGGCATCAAAGGCTTTGACGGTAGCTCCACCGACGGCCGCGCCGGATGGGTCGGTAATCACTCCCGTGAGTTGCGCGCCGCCTGGAATCAGCGTCGATTCGTGCGTCTGGGGCGTCACCGATACGTTCTCCGGCAAAGGAACAACGGGCCTTTGCGAGTAATAGGGCTGCGACAGATTCTGGATAAACGATTGCGGCGCGCCCGCGACCAGCGACAGGTCGACGTTGTTCCAATCCTCACCCACAACGTTGTCGATGATGGCCCATCCCTGCAGCAACGGACTTTGCCCGGCCTTGGAATTGAGCACGATCCGGTAAGTCGATTTCCAGACCGGTACTTCACTGATATAACTCACGTACAGCGATCGATCGCCTGCGCCTTCGGTGGAGATCACCATCCGCCGCACATCGGCTTCGCGGCCCGCCGAGACAAGGTCGAGATAGCGGTCCACTTTTCCGGCAAGGCCTGGCTCCAGAAGGCGCACTGAGAAAGAAGGGGAAATCTCCGTGGTTCGCAATTCCCCCGTATCGGAGATGAGCGAGAGATAGTCGACTTCGAGGGTTGTGCCTCCGGAGATGCGCGTCTTGCGCTCGATGCTGAGCAGGCGCCCGGTGATTGTCGAAGCTCCGTTCCTGATTTCGAGCTTGGTTCCGCGCAGCGCGCTCAGGAAGTCCGCCAGTGTGGCTTTCTCCCCGATTGGCAGACGCAGATCGCCCAACTGCCGGTCGATTGGCGCGGAACTGCCGTAAGCTACGCCCGCAATGCGGCCGCCATTGAGATCCAGCACCGTTAGCGATTTGAGTACGTCGTTGAGCTGGCCCGATGTAAAGGCGATCGTGACGGACTCGTCACCGTGGACGGGTCCAACGTGCTCGAAATAGCCCACGCCGTTCTTGAAGAGAACCACTCGTTTCACGGGCAGCTTATTCTGCGCGCCGGCCGCCCACGAGAGCAGGAGCGCCAAGCAGAGGAAACGGCGGGTGCATCGCATCGGGTTAGTGTATGTCACTTTCGCTCAGCGCTGGATTGCTCCGGAAGAAACCGCTCGGCACGAGTTCGAACGAGGCGTGATGCGCGGGCATCACCGGCCATTCCTCCGGACGCGGGATATGAGTAATGCCGAGGGTATACCACAAAACAACATCCTGGTTTTCGAGGGAGCGATCCGCCTGCGTCCATTCGCCGAGACCTTGACCACCTTGACTCTGATTCACGTAGTCGCCCGCGGCATGCTCTTCCGCGGCTTCATACGGAGTGGCCCAAAACTGGGCATTCAGAAAGGTCGCGCGTTTTCTTATCCACGAATCTGGAGTGGCATAAGATGGCGTATTCTCTCCGGGCATTAGTAAATAACCCACGGGTTCGCCCAAAGCATTCTTTGCACCAGGATTGATTACCTTCCACATCCGGTTCGTCGCCGAGCTTACCGGGCGCCTGGCCTGCTGTTCTTTTGACAAGGTGGATTCAACCGTTTCGATGGCCTTGCCGCCGCCCCCTTGTGTGTTCATTTCAACGACACTGTTGCGCGTGCCATCCACGTCCATATCCAGACGGAAGCAGAAGAAATGCTGATGAAACACCGCCGCCAGGTCGGGCGCGACCATCTCGGCATGTAACTGCGCGTGATCCGCCGCGGGTGAGACCTGTTCGGTCGCCATAATGCCGGTGAGCAGCATTTCCATTCCAATGCGCCCATCCTGATGAAACACCCAATTGAATCCGTATTCATAGGGCGGCGCGGAGATGACGGTTGCCAGCACCAGCTCCCGCGCCCGCCGCGAGACGATGGTTCCGGCAGTCAGGTCCGAGTATCTCCAAAGGATGCCGCCGTCTCGCTCGTAGATCGCCACGGCATGCGGCGAGTCATAAGCGGCTCCCGCTTCCGTGGCGAACGCCGCGTCGGAGAAAGCGGCATTATTGGGTACGTCTCTTCCGGCGACGAGGGGTGCGACAGATCGCGCCACGAAGGAATACTCGCTGAAGTCGAATGAGTTTCGGAAATACCAGGCCGGACCGGGGTCGCCATACGGGACCACCATGTCGGAGAGCGACGCTTTGTAGAGAATTGGCCGAACCACGCCATGGTCAAGATAGCCGACAGTATAGAGGACCAGCCCTTCGCGAGGATGAAGAGCAAATCGAAACCGCCAGTTCCCCCACTCGATTTCGTTTCCCTTTCTGACGAAGCTGACGCCTTTCGACTGGACCGCTTCGAGCGGACGCACCGCGCCGCTGTCCGTACCGGCCAGAACCGGAGCGTGAGAGAGCGGCGCAGTGCCGGTGTCGGTCAAATGAATGACCTTTCCAGCGGTGAGATCGACTTGAGCCACTAACCCATCAATGGGATGAAAGTACGCGCTCCTTTCCGGCCCTTTGTAATAAGAAACCGTACGCACGATGCGATGGGGTCCGTCGGCTGCCTCGCCGTGATAGCCATTGCCCCACACGTCAATCTGCACCCGCGCGATGTCGCTGATCCCTCGTTTGCGGAGAGCCTCCCGCCAGCCGGCGTCGGCTCGAACAACTCTCTGGCAGATGGCGAAATCTTCCGGCATGATGGGCGGTTGAACGCCCTTCACCTGATTCCATGAGACAACCTGCCGCGTAGACAGATCCACGACGGCTTCGAAGGTTTGCCGGGTGGTGCGTTCATAGACCTCGGCGAATACCCGGCGAGGGACTTTGCGGCCGGCAAGCACGTCCTGCTTCAGGGGCTCCCGCAGCTCCACCAAAGGGAAGGAAGTATCCGGGGGCAGGGCGTGCTGTGTCCGAAGGATAGTTAGCGCCGCGGTGAGTTCGTCTTTCGTTAACGGGTCCAGCGGATGACCGATCGCGGCGAGGGCGGCGAGCAACAGGCAGTATAGACAGCGGGACAGCATGGCTTGATTAAACTGCTATTCTACGCGGGTGGCGCGGGACTTCCTCATTGATACCGACACGGCCTCCGACGACGCCGTCGCTCTCGTCATGGCTCTCGGCGCACCCGATGTGCGCGTGGTGGCTATTACCACGGTCGCCGGGAACTGCGGCGTTGCACAGGCCACGCGCAACGCGCTCTATACGGTGGAGCTTTGTGGCGCATCGGTCCCTGTCTACGCGGGCGAAGAAAAGCCGCTGGTGCGCGGGCACCAAAATGCGGATTGGTTTCATGGCCGCGATGGCATGGGAGATCATAGCTATCCCGCCGCGCGGCAGGCTGCTGGTGACTTACATGCGGTGGACGCGATCATTGCCGCGATTGAAGGTCACCCCGGATTAGTGGTGGTTACGCTCGGTCCTCTCACGAACCTCGCTCTGGCGCTCGCCCGCAAACCCGGCATCGCAGGCAAGGTGGGCCGCTGCGTGGTCATGGGCGGCGCGCCCTGCTGCGAGGGGAATGTGACTCCCGCCGCCGAATACAATATCTGGGTTGACCCCGAAGCCGCGCGCATCGTTCTCCGCAGCGGGCTTCCCGTGGAGTTAATCGGGTGGCAGCTTTGCCGGGGCCCCGCTGTGCTTCACGACGGCGATATCACCCGGATTCTGCACTTAGATACTCAACTCGCGCGATTTGCGATTGAATGCAACAGCCGCGCCCGTGAGGCATACCGCGAGCAGACTGGCGAAGACGGAATTTCTTTGCCCGACCCGGTGGCGATGTCGATCGCGCTCGACCCCTCCGTGGGAACGGAATGGAGCGAGCATTCCGTGGATGTTGAGATACAAAGCGAATTGACGCGAGGGATGACCGTGGTGGATAAGCTCAACGTAGCCGGAGACGACCGGAACCGGAATGTGTGGAGTGAAGCAGGCCGCGCTAATGTGTGCTGGTCGATTGATACCGCTCGCTGGAAGGAATCGCTATATCAGGCTCTTGGAGAATAGCCAATCGCTAACGTGCCAGCTTAGTCGCGTCCAGCGCGTAGCACGTTCTGCCAGGTCCATGATGCCAGAACGCCGAGCCATACACTTCATAAGGGCCTTCCGCTTCGCTCGCCCGCGAGAAAGTGGCGCATAGCTGGTAACCGTCGCCGCCAAGGGATCTAAATTCAAATTGCCTCCCGGTCACCGGATCTCGCGTTTGCGCGTCCCTGATGCGGCCTTGTTGCACGAGTTGTGCAAGTGATGCGGGAACCGTGGCCGTGGCCCGTATCGCCTGCTCCAATTGCTCGAGAGCCCTCACCCTGGTAGCGTCGCCCTGCTGCAGGCGGTTCTCCGCGGGCGTCCCGGCGACTCCAAAGCCAATCAGGAATACCGCCGTCACCGCGAGCCCGGAACCGACTGCGAACGGCAGATTCATTCCCGTGGCCCGTGCGCGCAGCGAGCGCAGGTAATATACGAAAATTGCGCCGCAGATGATCATCACTACCAGGCTCTTCAGCACGAAACGCACCGTGATTTCACCGTTCAGCAGAGCTTCCAAAAACCAGATGAGGTCGCTGATCATCGCCCCGGCGGTCAACAGCAGAGCAATATAGGTCAACCACCTTCTAACGCCCGATTGCAGTTGCTCCGGGTTGGCGGCGTTCTCTTTCAGGATCGCGCGCATCACCAGCAGAAAAATCGGGAACGCAACCGCCAGCGTAGCCATCTGCCAGGTGACCGACGACCGTATGTTCTGGTAATAGCTCGGCTGGACCACAGGATCTGGAAACCAATGGTCGATGAACGTGAACATCGCCGAACCGAGGGCCGTGGCCCAGCAGCACAGGGTGGAGAATGCGAGCAGGTAAAGGAAAGCCTCGCGCGCGGATTCGGCCGAGCTTTTCCGTTGCGGAACGGCCACGCCGGTTACCGCGGTCCAGTAATCGCCTAACGCCGAATACACGGCGTCCTCCGGCCAACCGCGCCGGATCAGGAGCGCCGCCAGAAATTCATCCGATGCGCCTTTGTTCTTACTGGCATGGATGAATTCCTGTAACTCACTCACAGGCGGCAAATCAGTAACTCCCGTTCATAGATCATCTCCGGCGGAAGATGGTCATGTAGGTCGATGAAAAGCTGCTCGTGTTCCATCACCTCCGCACGCCACGCGGCGCGGTCTACCTCCTGCAACTGATCAAACTTTTCCGCGGGGAAATCAAGGCCGTTCCAATCGAGCGACTCATAGTGCGGAATCCACCCGATGGGTGTTTCGCGAGCCTGGGTGCGCCCATGCACACGGTCGATAATCCACTTCAGCACGCGCATGTTCTCGCTGAACCCGGGCCACAGGAACTTCCCCTCGTCATCCTTCCGGAACCAATTCACGTGGAACACGCGAGGAGTTACTTTCAGCGTCCGCTGCATTTTGATCCAGTGACGGAAGTAATCACCCATATGATAGCCGCAGAAAGGCAGCATGGCCATGGGATCGCGGCGCACCTTCCCGACTGCACCGACCGCCGCGGCAGTGGTTTCGGAACCCATGGTTGCGCCGATATAAACACCCGCGCTCCAATTGAACGCCTGGTAGACCAGGGGGATGGCACTCGCGCGGCGGCCGCCGAAGATGAACGCGCTGATGGGCACGCCCTCGGGGTCCTCCCAGGCTGGGTCAATGGTGGGGCATTGCGATGCCGGCGCCGTGAAGCGGGCGTTGGGATGGGCGGCCTTGATACCGGTTTGGCGCGCGATCTCGGGGTTCCAGGAGCGGCCCTGCCAATCCAGGCACTTGCCGGGAGGAGTGTCGGTCATGCCTTCCCACCAGACGCCGCCGTCGGGAGTGAGCGCGACGTTGGTGAAGATGGTGTTCCGCGCCAGAGCCGCCATGGCGTTGGGATTGGTCTTCACGGAGGTTCCGGGCGCGACCCCGAAGAAGCCCGCTTCCGGATTAATGGCCCGCAGACAGCCGTGCCTGTCGGGGCGGATCCAGGCGATATCATCGCCCACGGTCCAAACCTTCCAGCCCTCGAAGCCCTTGGGAGGAATCAGCATGGCGAGGTTCGTTTTGCCGCAGGCGCTGGGAAAGGCGGCCGCCAGATACGTCTTTTCCCCCTGCGGACTTTCCACGCCCACGATCAGCATGTGCTCGGCCATCCAGCCTTCGTCACGCGCAATGTTGGAGGCGATGCGCAGCGCAAAGCACTTTTTGCCCAGCAGGGCGTTCCCGCCGTAGCCCGAGCCATAGGACCAAATCTCGCGCGTCTCCGGGAAATGCACGATGTATTTCTCCCGATTGCAGGGCCACGGCTCATCCTTCTGGCCGGGTGCAATCGGAGAACCCACGCTGTGCAGGCAAGGCACCACACGCGTATAATCCTTGTCGATTTCCTTGAATACGGCGAGCCCGATCCGCGACATGATGCGCATGTTGGCGACGACGTACGGCGAATCGGTCAGTTCCACTCCGATCCGGGACATGGGCGACCCGATGGGACCCATGCTGAACGCCAGAACGTACATCGTGCGGCCCTGCATGCAGCCCTTGAATAGCTCCTTCAGCTTCTTTCGCATGGTGTACGGGTTTTCCCAATTATTGGTGGGGCCCGCATTGTCCTTCGAAAGAGAGCAGATGAAGGTGCGGTCCTCCACGCGGGCAACATCGTCAGGGGTGGACCGGGCGTAGTAGCAGCCCGGCCACAGGTTCTGATTGAGCTTGATAAAAGTTCCGGTGGCCACCATTTGGGCACAGAGGTTCTCATATTCCTCGGGCGATCCATCCACCCAATGAATGGCCGCGGGCTTGGTGAGATCGGCCATCTTGTCGATCCACTTCAGAAGGTGCCGGTTCGTGCTTAATGGACGTGAAGACATTCCCTTCTATTGTGAAGCACGGCGAGATGACAACCGTGATATGCTTGCCCGCTTGAGGACGGGAACCGCGGTAGCCCCTTCGCGCAACGTTGCGATCGACGCCTATCGCGGCCTCGTGATGTTACTGATGATGGCCGAGGTGCTGCGCCTTTCCCAGGTCTCGCGCGCCTTTCCCGGCAACTGGTTCTGGAGTTTCCTGGCCTTCAATCAGACGCATGTCGCATGGGCGGGGAGTTCGCTGCACGACATGATCCAGCCCTCCTTTTCGTTTCTGGTGGGTGTCGCGCTGCCGTATTCTCTCGCCAGCAGGATGGCCAAAGGAGCTACAGCGGGAAAGCTTTTCCTGCACGCGCTGTGGCGCTCGCTGCTGCTGGTGGCTCTGGGTGTCTTTCTTCGTTCGATGCATTCCTCCCAAACCTACTTCACATTCGAAGATACGCTCTCACAGATCGGTCTGGGATATCCTTTCCTGTTCTTATTAGGGTTCAAGCCGCGCAAGTGGCAGTGGACCGCGTTCGCCGGCGTGCTGTTCGGCTACTGGCTGGCCTGGGCGCTCTATCCGGTGCATGGCGCCGGCTTCGCGGCGCACTGGAGCAAGACCGATAACTTCGGCAACGCATTCGACGATTGGTTCCTCAATCTGTTCCCACGGGAAAAAACTTTCGTGTTCAATAGCGGCGGGTACCTCACGCTGAGTTTCATTCCGACTCTGGGGACCATGATCCTGGGCCTGATCGCCGGTGAGTGGCTGCGGGAAAGCGGGCCGTCGATTCCACTCAAGAAGTTTTTCATGGCCGGGTTTGCCGGGATTCTGCTCGGCGCCGCGCTGCACTATGCGGGCGTGTGCCCCATTGTGAAGCGCATCTGGACGCCTTCGTGGACGCTCTATAGCGGCGGCATCTGTTTCCTGTTTCTCGCCGCCTTCTGCTGGGTGATTGAGGTGAAGGGTTATCAGGGGTGGGCTTTCCCTTTGGTGGTGGTGGGGATGAACTCGATTGCGGCTTATCTGATCGCCCACTTATTCGAGGACTTTTGCTTCTCGTCCCTGCGGATCAACCTGGGTCCGGATTTTTTCAACTTTCTGGGACGCGGCGTGCAGCCGCTCCTCGAAGGCGGCGCCGTCCTTTTGATCTACTGGATGATGCTGTATTGGATGTACCGGCGCAAGGTATTTCTCAGGATCTGATTTGCAAGAAATGCAAACCAAATTTTCGGTGTAAGTATTCTTATTATGTTGTTTTTACGGGGGATGCCGGGCCGCGCACGGGTGACTTTTGGGCGCGGGCGAAAAGCCGGCTTCAAACCGACTGGCCGATTACACGGCTCCAATGTTCGCGGCCTGGATCGAACCGGGCGGTTTGCAGGTGCGGCTCAGATCTTTTTCTCTTTCTGTACGCTAAGCGCCTATATGGGCAGGCCAAGGGCCTATCCCACCTTCGGAACCGGCAAGTTATTTGATCCTGAGAAGGTTCGAGCGACGTATTTTTTGTGGAAAGACGGTTTTCGGGTTACGGTGTCCGATCCCCGCACGGGATTGGACGATCTCAAGTTGTCGCGAGCCAGCGTTCGGGCTACGCGGCGGGCTTTTTCTCGCTTTCGACGGGCTTTTTTGTTACTTCGGAGGGTGGATCTGGGGGCGTCGCGGGGCTTACGGGACGATTTTCCGGGGTGTGTGGAACNNGGATTCGGTCTGTAGCGCCTTCAGTTCCTTGCGGGCTTTGAACATGCTGTTCAGGAGGCGCTGCTCATGACGCCCGCGGCTTTCGACGGTCTCGTAGGTATCGTTGGTCATCTGAGCCTCTTTCATCCGATACTTCTCGACGCGCCAGAGGTTGTCGATGATGATTTTGGCCAGCTCTTCCTGGAACGCGTCTTCGGGTTTGAGGGCGGCCATGAGGGCTGCCCGGTGGATGAGGTAATCGTCGAGGCACTCCTTGGGGTCGTATGGGATTCTGCTGTACAATCCGTGAACCAGGCTGTTCCGGCTGGAGCGTTCTTTGCCCTCGTCGCTGGTGGGGCCGGTGGAGTGTTGCGCGTTTTGGGTGTTTCGTTCTTTGAAATCCGTCATTGTTTACTCCTGATTGAGGGCAATGCGGAGAATTGCCGCATGCCCGGTTTTACGGTAGCAGCGGGATGGTGGATTTTTGGTGGGTTTTTTGGCTAAGTGATTGAGGGGATTGTAGATGGAGTGGAATAATCATTGTGA
>PLFE01000021.1:1253-7926 GCA_003136675.1 Bryobacterales bacterium | reverse complement strand
ACCGTCTGCCCCACGCTTCCATACGGGAATTGGAAGGCGACGAAGGGGTGCTGCCCCACGTTCAGGCTGAGAAGCGTGCCGAACTGCGATGGACCCCCCGTGAAGGCAGACCCGTAGAAAGTGCCGTCGGTGTGCTCCATCAGGCCGTACAGCAAGGCCCCTGTGGTGGCGACGTTCAGGTTGGCGAGCGGAGTGACAGTGCCGCTGGGGTTCATCGAGAAGATAGCCCCGCCCCCGGAAGTCTCGCCTGCAGATGTCGCCCCGTAGAAGTTTCCTTGAGAGCCGAGAACCAGCGTCGTGAGGGAGTCGGTCCCCGCTGCCTTTGCAAAGGCGCCCAGAAGCGTGAATTGCCCGCTGGTGCTGACTTTAAAGTAGGTGCCACCCTCATTTTGCGTCCCACCGCCCTTCTGGGTGGTTCCGTAAAGATACCCGTCGTCGCTCAAGGCCAGCCCGGCATACGGGGTAGCCCCGTCCGTAAGGTCGAAACTGTGGAGCAGGGTGAATGCGCCCGATGGGGTGATCCGGAAAACCGTCCCGTCGTTATCGGCCCCGCCGAATTCCGTGGTCCCATAAAAGTTGCCGTCGTTGGCTAGCGTGAGAGCGGCGTAGGGGTAGCGGCCGTCCGTTTTATCAAAGGTATGGAGCACCGTAAGAACGCCGCTCGGCGTGATCTTGAAAATGTCCCCGTAGCCGCCGCCCTCACGGCTGGTCCCGTAAAAATTCCCATCGTTGCCGAGGGCGAGCGCCCCGTCGATGAGGTCCGGGCCGGCCGTCTGGCCAACTGTGTAGATCGTAGTCAGCACGCCCTCCGGGGTGATCTTGAAAATGGTGCCCGCGTCGGAAGGTCCGCCGGCCTCCGAGGTAGATCCGTAGAAGTTTCCGTCGGCCCCGAGCGCCAGCGCGGCGGCCGGCTCGCCGCCATCGCTCCCGTTTGTAAAGCTATACAGGGGCTTCGTTTGGCCGCCTGGCGTCATCTTAAAAACTGTGCCCCATCCTGAGGCCCCGCCGCCCGACATTGTGCCGTAAAGGTTGCCATCAGGCCCTTGCACCAGCGACGACATCGGGTAGCAGCCGCTTGCCGAGGTCTGCCCCATGCTCACCAACACCGTGAGCTTTTGGGCTTGTAGAAAGGTTGAGCCTGCTGCGCAGAGAATCGCCGTGGTCACGGCACCTTGGAAGAACTTCATTTCTGTGACTCCTTTTTTCGTGCCGAGCCCGGGCTCGCTGCGCTGCTGGCCGGGTGGCCTTCCTTCGCAAGCACCACCGGAAGTTTACCACCGCGTGGAGTGGAACTGCAACGCTGCATCTGGCGGGAGCAATCTGCCACAGGGAAAAAGGTACTCCAGTACGGTACTTCTTCGCGACCTCGGCGGATTTTTTCGAGAATTCAGTCCAATTTTCCGTGTCATGGTTTTGCGCTCCGATGTTTTTTGTATTTCACGTAATATTCGCAAGAAGTCTGCTACAATCGCCTCAAAGGAGAAGCGATCTGGCACGCAAATCCCTTCTGTTTCTCTGTTTTGTTTCGTGCTATTTCTCCCTCGCGCGCGCCCAGTCCTCGATTACTGTGACGCGTACCGTGGGTTCCGGCGGAACCGGCTCGGTCGCCTCAAACACCTTGGTTTCTATCGACAGCAGTGGCTACGTTGAGACCTGTTCCGCCAGCCCATGCGACGGGGTCGCCCTGAGCGCTGCGTCCAACCCCGCATCGGTGCAGGTTGCGCTTTCGGGAACCGTGCAGGTATCGGGGACCGGCTCGCCAACGCCGACTCAAGGCCACATCGCGACCTTCTATCCCGGGAGCGCCGGGCTGGTTCAGGACTCCGGCCAGACGGACCCGGGCGGCGCGTCGTCGCCGACCTCCTCCCTACCCGGGCTGGCTGGCGCAACGCTGGTCGGGAAGATCCTTGGCTACAACTCCGGGTCCGGGCTTTTCATGCTCCAGCTCTACGGGCCGGGCCTTTACGCATCGCGGATTGCTTCCGGGACACTTGCAAATGAGCCCACGACCTGCGCTGCGATGGGCCTTCTTTACGTGGCGACCGACCAGCCAATTGGCGCTCAGATTTACACTTCGACTGGAACG
The DNA here is from genome assembly GCA_003136675.1 of Bryobacterales bacterium. Lineage (GTDB taxonomy): Bacteria > Acidobacteriota > Terriglobia > Bryobacterales > Bryobacteraceae > Bog-113. The sequence goes on along the minus strand of PLFE01000021.1, from coordinate 5,840 downwards.
CCTCCGACCTGCTCTTGGACGGCTATCGGAACGGTGGCGGCAACTCCCAGCGAACTGGCCGTTCGCGATACCGGCGGCGGACTGACCTCGACGTCTTTCGCGACGACCGGGACGACCTCGACCGCGTTCGTGCTGAATCAGTACACGAGCGGCTCGCTCGTTCACTCGCAGAACTTCGGCGTCGGTGCCGCAGGCCTCGGCGGGGGAAGTTCGTTCGTGCCCCCGACCGGTAACACGGCCTACTTCCTGCTGCACGATGGCAGCGCATTTGTGTGGCCTGACACGGGCTCCTCCGGCACAGTCAAACTGACCCTTCCCACGGGCATTGCCACGCATTACCCGCCTGGGGAGATTGTCTGTTTCTCGTTCAACGGGGCATCTGGACCCCCGTCCCAGATAAGCCAAGATGGGGGAGTGACTCCCAAGAATCTCGACATATTCCAAACACAGGCGCTTCTCAGCGGCGACTTCGCTGTTGGGGCCTACGCCTGCGCCTTCTACGACGGAGCGGAGTACCAGATCGTGACGCCGTCGAGTGCGACGGTCACGACGAACCGCTCCTCCACGTATGCCACCGGCGCGAGCCAGAACTTCAGCAACGTGAACGTAACCATCAATTCCTTGAACACCGCTTCGCTGGGCTCCATCACGGGAATGGTGAAGATGACCTCGGGGGTCCCTGCTCAAGCTCTCGCAGCGTCCGACTACATGCAGTTTGGCCCGCTCGTCGGGTCGTTCCTAGGGGGGTCGGTTGCGCTTGGCGCGACGACCTTCGGCGGGTGGGGAGGGGCAACGATGTCCAGCGCCGAGATCGTCCATCAAACGCCCATCACCCATGGCGGGACGATCAAGAACTTGCGGGTTTCCGTCGTGACCGCGCAGCCTGCGGACGCAGGGATGGTTATAACCCTGAGGAAGAACGGGGCGGGCACACCCTTGTCCTGCACAATAGCCTCCGGTACCGCCGGCGGAACGACGACCTCTCCGGTGTTCTGCTCGAACACGTCAACCTCCGAGTCCGTATCGGCGGGAGACGTTATCTCGCTCGGGCTTGTGAACTTGTCCGCCTCGGCTAGCGCCGGGCTTGGAGGGTTTTCGGTTGACATCCAATAGCGTGTACCTCATGCTACTGTGCATGCCGCTGGCTGGCGCGGACATGTCCGTTAATCTGATCAACGTACCTGTCGCGTACGGTTCAGGCGGGCGCGTCGACCTATCGAAGTCCACGTCGTCCCCACTCTTGGTGTGGGATTCGCTCGACGGCGCTCACTATGAGGTTTTCTACTGCGCTGTATCCGGGGCGGCCACGGCAAGCCCGTCCTGCGCGGGCGTTCCGGTTAACCTCACGGCGGGAAACCACCTGCCGCTTTTCGGGTACATGACGCCTTCAAATGTTGGCGCGCCATTCTTCTTCCCGGATGGCGCACATATCGGCATGTCTGTCGCGAACCCAGTCTTTGTTTCCGCCTGTACGGCGGCGGGACTCGCGACCACCCCCGGGCAGGGCTGCGGGAACGACATTTGGGTTTGTAACTTCAGCACGTCCTTGGGTCTCACGGGCTGCGCGAACTGGACGAATAACCCTTCAAATCAGTATGTTTTAACCGCCGCCAACGGCGTCCTCTATGGCGTTGCTTCGAATGCGTCGCCCGGCTACGTCGCGATCGCTTACCGTTTCGGCCCGGTCGGGGTCGTATCGGGCACCTACTCCTCCGGCATCACCACAACGGGCGTCGGCCATTGCAATCTCGCGTTTATCGGCGGCGCCACGGCCACTGTTAACGTCTCCGGTGGCGTGGTCGCTTCCACCCTGGTCATAACCGACCCTTCCAGCGGCTACACGTCCCCGCCGACGACGGCGTCCGTCAGTGCGGGCGGGGGTGGCGTGACTTGCACCGGGCCCGCGTCGGTGTCCACGTTCCTGGGAGGCGGTGACAATACCAACGGCAGCGTGGGTGCGTTCGGGTACTGGGGGATACTGCTTTATCCGTATACGTGCACGGCCTCACCTTGTGCCTCTGGGAGCATTACCCAGGGGAGCGTGTTCGGGGGCGGGTTTCAGACGCCGAATATTTCGACGTCGTGCATCAGTGGAAGCGCCTGCTGGTACTACGAGATGAGCGGCTTTTTCGGCGGCACGACCAACGCAACCAACTATCTCAACAACACGGACAATGGTCTCCTGATCGTTACGGCCAATCTAAGGAACCAGCCGATGTGGCGGGCGGACGCGTACGCATGGAACTTCGCCGCTAACACGGTCGATGAGATTACGAACTGGGGTTATGCCCCCTACCCGCTCTGTTCGTGGAACGAACACTTCCACCCGACCTCTACCCAGAATAAGTTCATGTGGGCGAGTTCCTCGACGAGGTGGTCGGGTAGTTGCGGAGCGTCCTATCCGTCAACCATCCCGCCGTTGGACTTGTACGAGACCCCGCTCTGGTACTACAAGGACGCCTCGGGAAACGAGCGCGCGACCTCTCTGCTTGAGGAGACCGGGCAGGCTACGGAAATAACATATTTCAATGTCTCTGGAACTCCGGAGAACAACCAGCTGTGCGCGATACCGGCTACAATGTGCTCTGGCGGGGGCGTTTTCAGCGGCGGCGATGGGACCTACGGGCCACTCGACAGCTACTACGTCCTGAGCAACGCGCCTTCCAGCAGCAGCGCCGTGCTTGCTCTTAGCCGGTACCTATTTTCCACCCGGATTAACGGCGCGATGACAGTCAGCGGCAACCTCGGGATCAGCCATTAGAAAAGAGGGGGACATATGGGTTTTCGCAACGTGGTAAATCGCGCGCGGCGCGCGCCCGTGGCTGCGGCTCTGACCGTGCTTGTGACCGGGCTCGTGCTCGCGCCGTTTGCCGTCGCTCAGCCGAGCGGGGCTTCGGTCGTGACGGTCCAGGTGCCGAACGGCGCTACGCCTCCGACGGCGAACGAGTTCGCCTGCTGGTCATCCGGGGTGGCAGCGACCTGCACTCTGGGCGCTTCCACGACGGGGATTGTGGGGCTTGTGGTATTGCCCGGCCAGGCGAGCGGGTATTCGAGCGTGATGCAGCTCGGGATTAGTGCTTGCGCCTTTGACGGGGGATCGGGTCCCACGGTGGGCGACTACGTCGTGCTCTCAACGTCGGCAGGCGGGAAATGCCACGACACCGGCGGCGCGGGCTACCCGGTCGGGACGCAGCCGTTGGGAATCGTCACGGCGGTCGGGTCGACGGCGACCTATGTCCTTGTGCAGATCAACCCCGCGAACACTGATCTTACGGGCAACATTCACCTGAGTGGGTTGGGCGGCGGGGCATCAGCCACGTCATCCGTTCCAGGGAGCGCGGGCGCGTCGGTCTCGGCGNNGCCGGCGGCGCGGGCGGCGCGGTGAGCGTCCAGGGCGGCGTGGGAGGGGCTTCAACGCTCGCCACGGGTGGTGCGGGAGGCACGGTCACAGTGCAAGGGGGCGCTGGCGGGACCGGGTCCGCTGGAGGTGCATACGGAAACGTCATCCTGGCGGCAAGCGGCGGGAGCGTTGGCATAGGCACGGGCTCGCCGACGAAGCTGCTGTCGGTCGGCTCCGGTTCCCTGTTCACGGTTGACAGCTCGGGGAACGTTGTCGGCGCTACGCTCAACGTGAGCGGCGGCTCTTGGGCGGCGTCACCGTCGCTGACGACTCCTGCGATAAGCAACCCGGCGATNNGGGTCGCCGACGATCACGAACCCGACCATCGCCAATTCCGCCGGGGCGAACGTGCATTTTCCGGGTGCGCCGGCGTCGGGCGCGGACTCTCTGGTTCAGCAGAGCGGGGCGGGGATCTACTACGTGGATACCTCCTCCAGCACCACTACCTACACAGTGACGATCGCGAACTACTCAGGGAACTCCAACGGATCGTGGTTCTATTTCACGCCTAACAATTCCAACTCGGGCGCAGCGACCTTGCAGGTGAACTCCCTGACTGCCGCGGCTATCGTGAAGTTCTGGGATCAACCCCTGGTGGCCAATGACCTTATTGGCGGTGTTACGTATCTTGTGCTTTACAATACGACGAACGGGTTCGAGGTGCTTAGCGCAAGCCAGAAGATACGTATCCCGGCAACTCGCTTCTCCATGTACGATGTAAGTGATCCCACGAAGGTAGTCACTTATTCCGCCAGCGGGATCACGACGGGCAATACACGTCAGGTAAGCTGGCCCGACGCCAGCGGCACGGTCCCTTTGTGCAACTTGAACGTCGTGACCCTTTCCGCAACGCCAACTCTTGGCACGGCCAACGGAAGCGTCCAGTCTNNGTCTCTCTCGGTGACGAGCGCCACGACCACGCTTGCGCCGGCAATCGCGAGCGGGACCTTTCAAGGCCAAATTTTCACGTTCTATATGGCCAACAACAGTAGCTCGCTCTCCTTTACCTACCCTTCAAATATGAAGAACGGTCTCTTTGGTGCTAGCCCTGGCGTTGGGTCGTACGTGCAGGATTTCTTCTGGAACGGGACGAACTGGATCGGGAAATCGGAGACCAGCTTCTAGGTGCTTGCGAGTTGGGGTCGCCACTGCGCCTGAGGTCGGAACGAAGGAACGAGGCGCGGCAC
>PLFE01000021.1:0-1229 GCA_003136675.1 Bryobacterales bacterium | reverse complement strand
ACGACGAAAAAGCTGTTGGCGGCCGTCGCGACCGCGTATCCGTTGAAGGATCGCGCTAGAAGATGGGTTAACGGGGTGCCATGATTTACAAATCCATAGACCCGGTTCGAGACTGAACTACGTGGTTCGCCGTCGTAACGGATTTGTTGCGGATTTAGCCGGGCGGACATCCCGGGTCTTCTTCGGGGTCAGCTTTTTATCGAACAGAGTCTGCAATTTCGAGAATGCCACAGCCAGACGATCGTCGCTAACGATGTCATAGCGTCGGAAAATCGAATCCGTCTTATGGCCGCTGATGTACATGGCGTGGGAGTGGGGAATGCCGGCGTCCATCATATTCCTTACCGCCGTGCGGCGAAGATCGGGGAACAGGTAGTTCACCGGCGCCCGCTGCGGCGCAGGCGGTTACCCAGGACTTTCGGAACGCTCCCAACCGGGTCACGACCGTCAGGGCAGCCGCTTTCTGAGCAGAAAGCGTACAAAGTCGTCAGAGTTCCGTTCGTGCCGATCTTGAGGACAGTGCCCCCACCGCTGTACGGCGTCGTCATTGTGCCGGCGGAGGTGATTTTGAAGACGGTGCCATCGTCCGAGGCTCCGCCATAAAGCGTTGTCCCATAAAAATCCCCGTTGGTGGCCTGAACAAGCCCTGCGAGGGGATCAATTCCGCCAGTGCATCCATTCGCGGGACATAAGCTGTAGGATACAGCGCCGCTCGGACTCAGTTTGAAGACGTTTCCTAGGTCGCCAAACCTTCGTTGGACGTAGTGCCGAACAAGCTCCCATCCGTGTCTTGGACAAGCGGTGCGTAGGGATATACCCCGTTCGCGCCATCGAAATTGAGCACCGTCGTGAACGTCTGCGCGCGAAGGGTCGTCACCGCGGCCACGAACAGCGCCATCACCGCCACCGCTCGCCCTCTCCGGTTCGGCTTGCTCAACTCACCAGCCCAGGGTCTGATCATCTTCGTGCTCCTCGTCCCACACAGGTAAGGGTATCCCATCCGAAACGCCATCTCCCGCCACGCCCGACCGCGAAGTACCAGCGGCTCAACCCGTCAAAGCTCCCCTCAGGCGGTGAGCGCGTGATCAGGGCAGTGCCGTGCCGCGCGGGCGCGGCGTGCCACACGCAGAGGCTTGGCCATTCGGCCATTCGTTTTGGTACTAACCCCGGCGGACATGATGCCAGTTGAAGAGCGAAGGTGTCGATATGCGTGAACACACCATAAAAGG
>PLFE01000224.1 GCA_003136675.1 Bryobacterales bacterium | reverse complement strand
TGGACCTGGAACGGAACGACGTGGGCGAAAAGGCAGCCGGCTAACTCGCCGACCAGCTTTCCAGCTACCCAGCTTTTCATCGGCCCGAAAAACGGCCACGCCGACCTTTTTACCTTGACGTCGGCCGGTCTGCCTCAGACCTGGCAATGGAATGGCTCCGACTGGGTGCTGCTTTCTCCAGCGAATTCCCCGCCTGCGCGCGCGGAAGCTGCGGCCACCCTCGATAACGCCACCGGGCAGGCCATCCTTTACGGCGGCGTCACTATTTCCAACCAGCCGCTGACCGACACTTGGGCCTGGGACGGCGCGAATTGGCCGCAGCTTTCACCTTCGACGAACCCCGGCCCGGTGGAGGATGCGGGCGCGCTTTACGACACCCAACTTAAAGGCATTGTAATGTTTGCGGGCGAGGAAACCGGCCTCACGTGGGGATGGATCGGTTCAAATTGGGTGCAGCTTGCGGCAGCGAAGAGTCCGCCAGTCTTCTTCGATTGGGGAATCGCGCCCAACCCTGCAAACGGGCTTCCCGTGATCTTTGGCGGCGCCGGAGGGGCGAACTCGCCTACCGACGGCACGTGGGAATTTGTAGCGAAGCAGTAGGCTGCCGGGCGCGAGCTCTAGTGCGCGACCTGGAAGCGGCCCCGAGCGGCGATGCGACCCTGCGCCCTCGACGTCACGCCATACCTCGAAATCGTTTCGATGGCGCTTCCCGCGTTTGGAATGGCCGCGCCAAATCCCGGCGCATTGAGGATCGCGAAATACACACCATTCGGCCCATACTGCCCGTCTCCCCCGCCCCACGCGCCGAGGCTGCAATCCACCCCCGTCATGTTGATCGGGTTGGTTTGCGCACAGAAAAACCGGCTATCCGGTGTCCCGGCCACGTTCAGAAAAGTCAGCCGCGTTGAGCCTACGTCGCCCTGCAGCACCTCCGCCGAGGTGAGATGCAGTTGGCCAGCGGAGTCAGCGAACTGCGAAAGCCTCGTTTGCCACGCATCCAACGGAGGGGTCTCGCCCTCAGCGGAAGCCGAGCAACCATCCCAGGAGGAACCCTCCGCCCCATATCCATGGCTCGAAAAGAAAATCATGAATTGCATGCTGCCGTCCTGGTGAAAGTGCTCGTTCCAGTCGCAATAGCCCGTGTTCTGATTTGATCCCCAGTTCACAAGCTGGTCCACGTTCGGCGTAGTAGAGTTCATCCAGTTCCAGCAGTAACCCTGCCAGTTCCAGTAGGGCTGGTTATCCATGTTCGCCGTGAAGCAAAGAAGCCCCGTGTCGGTGCTGTTCGCGTAGTTAGTCGGGCTGATCAGACCCGAGAAAAAACCAGAGATCTCAGCGGCGTAGCAAGTGTTCCCGCCCGGTCGAATAGGCTGCTGGTACTTGCCCCCGATGGTAGCCCCGATCGGAGTGCCGAGTGCGATCGTGCCGCCGCTGCCCTCAAGATAAGGCCAGATTCCGATGTCCCAGCATCCGAAGGCTTGCGCTGAACTGCCGCTCCCGTTGGAATAACGGTGCGCCACGGCGATGCACCCGGCCGCGACGCTCGCGACGTACGCGCCTGGGCAGGCGTTGTTGGTGTTTGAGAAGGCCCCGTAAAGCACGCCCTCCAGCTCTATCGGCGGGTGCGGCGGGTCGGGGACAGGGCCATTTATGTTCGTTATGTTCGTGAGGTTTCGCTTACAAGTGACGTCGGGGGAACGCTGGCCATTTCGAACGGCGGGACAGGCGCCAGCACGCCACGTCAGGCATTATGGCTTCGGGCGCTGCGGGGACCACCTGCTTGATCACGCTGATGGGAGGGGCGATAGCGACGCTGGCGCTTCCGATTTCCTCAGGAGAGAGCCTGGGCTTCACGGACCCAAGCACCAATCCGGGGTACGGCTATTCGACGACCACGTCCGTCGGGCCGACGACAGTGACCGCNNCTTCTTGTCAAGTACTCGTGTAGCACCACCAACTGCGCCAGCGGGGGGACGCTTAGTTCCGTGTCCCAAACCTTCACCGCGCCGAACATTACGAGCACATGCAGCACGACGCCGCCATGCTGGTGGTATGAGATGAGCGGGTTTTTCGGCGGAGCCGTCAACGCGACTGACTATACGCAAAATACAGATAACGGCGTTCTAGTATTCACCGCCAACCTGAATGCCCAGCCGGCTTGGCGGCCACAGGGCTATGGGTGGAACTACCTGGAGGGAGCCACGCCAACCGTACTTGTTCCATGGGGTGCCGCGGGCACCCCCTTCTGCGAATGGAATGAGCATTTCCACATCAGCAATAACGGCAGCATGATGACTTGGGCGAGCACGAATGGCAACACGGCGTGGGCTGGAAGCTGTGCCGGGGACCCCGGGACGCCTCCCCTTGATCTCTGGTCGACGCCGCTCTGGTACTACAAAGACGCGGGGGGATACTTGCAGGCCACCACGCTGCTGGAAGGCACAGGGCAGGCGACGAGGCTGACGTACTTCAACCAGCCCGGCTCACCTGATAGTACGCTCCTATGCGCGCTGACGCCATGTACCGGGCCCTTAGACTTCAGCGGCGGGAGCGGCATTTATGGCCCCTACGACACCTACTACGTGCTAAGCAACGCGCAGACCGTCGGACAGAGCGCAATCCTCGACCTCCCGGTCGTCGCGCTCAGGACGCGAGTGAACGGCACGAGCAGCGTCGGTGGGACAAGCACGATCCAATAGATGGGTACGGAGGCCCTTCCGGCTGTTGGGGTTAGGGTTGAATTTCGAACGCCGCTAAGTCGGAGGGGAATTGCCCTCCCCAGTAGTATCCGTAGAGCGCGCCGTCCAAAGCCGCCAGCTGCCCTGGCACCGCGCCGTCAATACCGTTGAATCCGTAAAGGACCGTTTCAGTCCATGCGCCGCCTTGAGTCTCTGGAGGGAGGAGCCCGAAGATAAGGCCGCCGGAACCCCCGCTGAAGGTGGTTCCGTAGAGTGCATCGCCCTTACCAACCAACACCGGGGTCTCAGGCTCATCGCCATTGAGCCCAGTGAATTGATAAATCACGCTCTCCGTCCATGCTCCACCCTTAGACGCAGGCGGCACTAACTCGAACACGTTTCCGTCATTGACTTGATGTGGAGGGATACCGCCGGTGGTAGTGCCGAACAGCGCGCCGTTCGCGCCCAACGCGAGACCGGCCAGTGGCCGGTCTCCGTCCGCGCCATTGAAACTCCAGATCACACTCTCGGTCCACGCGCCGCCAGGGGTCGCAGGTGGAAGCACCTCATAGACTGCGCCATCGCGGTATTCGCCGCCGCTAGGCGCCGTGCCATAGAGGGCGCCGCTCTTGCCGATCACGACCGGCGTGACGGGTTGCAGACCATCGCCATGGTTGCTGTACAAAAAGCTATGTAGGACCTCCTCCGTCCAAGCTCCCGAGCCGCTCGACGGGGGCCGAACCGCAAAGACAATACCGGCGTTGAGTTTGCCCCCTTGAACGGTAGTACCATACAACACCCCGCCGCTTCCGATAACCACTGGGGCTGCTGGCTCATTCCCGTCCGGGTTGCCGCCGAAGCTATGCAAAACCTTCTCAGCCCATGCGCCGCCCTGCGTGGAAGGAGGAACCAGTTGATAAACGGTTCCAAGATTCGAAGCGCCTCCAGCGGACGTTGTGCCATAGAGTGTGCCGTCCGACGCGAGCGTAACTGTCGCGAGCGGGTTGGCCCCATCGGGGCCGCTGAAGTTATAGAGCGGGACCTCGGTCCACGCTGCCCCTGGCGACGCGGGCGGCACCAATTCAAATACGGTGCCCACGCCTGACAACCCTCCGCCACCGCTGGCGCCGTAGAGCACTCCGTTCGGCCCAGGCACGGGCGCACCGTACGGGCCCGCATCGAACGAGTTGAAGGAATAAATGGTGGTGAAAACCTGCCCGGCGGCGCTTCCTGGCACAAAGGTCGATGCCAGCGCCAATGAACAGGCACTAAGAAACAATCTCGTGTGCATCCTAT
>PLFE01000085.1 GCA_003136675.1 Bryobacterales bacterium | reverse complement strand
AAACCCTTGTCTGGAACCGTCCACCCTGGATCGAACCAGACTCCCCTCAGCACTTCGAAGTCCTGTTTGAAGACCCCCATCTGTTGGCAGTCAACAAACCCAGCGGGCTGCCCACCCTCCCCGGCGGCGGCTTCCTGGAAAACACCCTCCTGCGCCTGGTGCAAAAGCAATCCCCCAACGCAAACCCTGTCCACCGGTTAGGCCGAGCCACCACCGGCATCGTCCTCTTCGCCAAAACACGGCAGGCGGCCTCTCATCTATTCGCAAACTGGAACACACCCAAGATTCAAAAAATCTACCGGGCGCTGGCTCAGAACATTGCACAGCACGACGCCTACGAAATCCTCACACCCATCGGCCTCGTACCGCACCCGGTGATCGGTTCCGTGTGGGCGGCCAACCCAAGTGGCAAGCCGTCAAAGTCGTTGGCAAAGGTACTCTCACGCACCATCAGCACCACAACATTTGAGGTAAGCCTGAATTCGGGCCGCCCTCATCAAATCAGAATCCATCTGGCATCCATCGGCCATCCGCTTGTAGGCGATCCTCTGTACGGCTTAACCGGGCAGCCTCTTGAACATCTCCCCGGCCTCCCCGGTGATGGAGGATACTTCCTGCACGCCCAATATCTGAAATTCCACCACCCCATCACCGGAGAACAAATCAATCTTGAGGCGGCGCTGCCGTCCGGATAACGCCGGACAGCGGCACAAGGACAGCGAGATGCGAAAAGGGTTTACGAGACACCCGAAAGCGGACGACCCCGCAACGCGAGGCAAGAACTACATCACGCCGAGCGGCTTGCAGCGCCTCAAAGAGGAGCACCGGTTTCTGCTGACCAGGGAGCGCCCGGCCGTAACCGAGGTGGTGGCGTGGGCTGCGGCCAACGGCGATCGCAGTGAAAACGCCGACTATCAGTACGGCAAGCGGCGGCTGCGTCAGATCGATGGGCGGATTCGCTTTCTCACGAAGCGAATCGAAGACGCGGAAGTGGTGGACCCGGAAAGCCCGAGAGCGGGGCAGGCGGCGACGCGGGCTTTCTTCGGAGCGACCGTGCGATTTGCCAATGCCGCGGGAACCGAACGAGTGGTGAGCATCGTGGGCACCGACGAGGTGGATCTGAACCGCAACCACATCAGCTGGGTGTCACCTCTGGGGCGCGCATTGATCAAGTCGGCAGCAGGGGACCGCGTTGCTCTCGAAGCGCCGGCCGGTAGAGAAAACCTGATTGTCCTGGAAGTGCGTTATGAGCGCATTCCTGTGGAACCGTTCCGTGAACCACCTGGGGCCGAGGCATCGGCGAAGGAACACCATCGCTGACACCAACGATTCAGATTACGAATAGAAGTTCTTATCCCACGCGTGCCGGCGGGCCACTTCCAGTTCCGCCGCCGGAAGAGGGCCCAGCATGGGCGCGGCCACATTCGCTTCGACGCTGGCAAGGCTGCGCATCCCCGGGATCACGGTGGATACAGCGGGCGCCGAAAGCACGAAGCGGAGCGCGGCCACCGGGAGACCGCTGCGATGAATTTCCAGACCGGCCACCAGCGCCTCGACATGATCTTCCACCTGCTGTTTGCGATCTCCCTGGAAATACATCGCGCGGAAATCGGTGGGCTCGAAGGTGGATTCGGGCGTGATGCGGCCGGTGAGAGCGCCTTCGTCAAACGGCACGCGCGCGATGACGCCGATATCCTTCTCAAGACAGAGCGGGAACAGGTTCTTTTCGGGAGTCTGGTCGAAGATGTTGTAGATCACCTGCACGGTATCGATGAAACCTGTGTTGATGATGCCGATGGCGGAATCGGGCTGGTGGTCATTGATGGAGATGCCGAAGGCGCGGACTTTGCCGGCTTTCTTCAGGTCTTCGATGGCGCGTTTCCATTCGTCGCGATCGAGCCACTCCGGGTTCCAGACATGCAATTGCTGCAGGTCGATGGTTCCCGTGTTGAGATTGCGCAGGCTGGTTTCGGTGCAATCGACGATGTAGGCGTAGGGGAAAACGTCTTCAATTCCCACGCCGCTCCGCGCCGGCCACACACGGTTCTTCGGCGGGACTTTGGTGGCGATGTAGACCTTTTCACCACTTTCCGCTACCACCTGCGACACCAGCTTTTCGCTATGGCCGTCATTGTAGGCGAGCGCGGTATCGATGAAATTCACTCCCGCCGCTATGGAAGCGCGCAGGGCCTTCACCGATTCATCATCCGTGCCACCGAGCCATTGGCCGCCGCCGATGCCCCAGGCTCCGTGACCAATCTCACTCACTTCAAATCCTGTCCTGCCCAATTTTCTGTAACGCATATGTCTCTTGCACTATTGTAGAAGTTGCTTATGCGTTTTCGCCTGCTGGTTTGCTCGTGCTTGTTCGCTGCATCACTTATGGCCGATACCGGGGACGCTCCGCTGCGGCTTTCCGTCGCCGGGCTGGTTCACGGACATGTGGACGGGTTCTTCAGCGCCGTGAAACACCGGACCGATGTTCAAATTGTGGGAATCTTCGATCCGGATCGCGACTTGCAGAAGAAGTACGCCAGCAAGTATGGCTTCGCGGATGCTGTTTTCTTTACCGATGTCGAAACCATGCTGGTTCAGACGCGGCCGGAAGCGGTGGCGATTTTCACCGCGACGGTGGACCACGCGCCCATGGTGGAAGCCTGCGCCAGACATCACATTGACGCCATGATGGAAAAGCCGCTGGCGGTTTCCATGGTGGAAGCGCGGCGCATCCAGAGGGCCGCCGCGGCGAGCGGCATTCAGGTGATCGTCAACTACGAGACTACGTGGTACCGCAGTCATCATGCCATGTGGCAGTTGATCAAGCAGCAGGGCCAGGGCGGGGCCATTCGGAAAATGGTGGCCATGGACGGCCACGAGGGGCCGAAGGAGATCAACGTGGGGCCGGAATTTCTGAGCTGGCTGACAGATCCTGTAAAGAACGGCGCGGGCGCGCTCTTCGATTTCGGCTGCTATGGCGCGAACCTGATGACGTGGATGATGGATAACCAGCGCCCGTTATCCGTTACGGCGACGTTGCAGACCTTCAAGCCGCAGATCTACGGGCGGGTGGATGACGAGGCCAATGTGCTGGTGGAATATCCCAAGGCCGTGGGAATCATTCAAGGTTCGTGGAACTGGCCCTATGGCCGCAAGGACTTCGAGGTGTACAGCGAGCACGGCTACGCATACGCCATTGGAGGGAACGAACTGGACACGCACGCGGGCGCGCAGAAGCTGGAAGAACTGCCGCCGGATGAAAAGGATTCGGTGTCGTACCTAAAGGCGGTGGTTCGCGGCAGGTTGAAGGCGGCGGGGCTCTCTTCGCTGGAAAACAACATGATTGTGGTGGAGATTCTGGAAGCAGCGCGGGAATCCGGCAAGACGGGTAAAGCTGTAAGACTTACGCCCTAAAATAGGATTATGGTGCGCCTGGTTCTCGCGCTTCTTCTTCTGGCCACGATGGCCTTCGCCGCAATCTCCAAGCTTTACTTAAAGGACGGCAACTATCATCTGGTCCGGGAGTGGAAGATCGAAGGCGACCGGGTCAAGTTCTACAGCACGGAACGCAGCGATTGGGAGGAGGTTCCGCTGGCTCTGGTGGATCTGCGGCGCACCCAGGCCGAGTCCGAGGAGCGCAAGAAAGATCTGGACGACGACGCCAAGGCCGCGTCCGACGAAAGCGCGGCGATCCGCGGGCAGCGCAGCGAAATTCGCAAAATCCCGCAGGATGCGGGAGTTTACACGCTTGACGACAAGGGCAACCTAACGGTGTTCGATCTCGCGAAAAGCAAGGTGCATAGCAGCAAAGGCCGCACAGTGTTGCAGATCGCCGTTCCCGTACCGATGATCACGGGAAAAGCGACCGTTGAAATCGATCAGGAGCATTCGTCGAGGATGGTGCACGAGGACCGGCAGGAATTCTTTTTCCAACTCGAAAAAGAAGAACGCTTCGGCCTCATCAAACTGAAGCCGCACAAAGGAGTGCGCATTGCGGAGACGCTGACCACTCTGCCGGTCTCGAAAGAAATCGATGAAGAGGTGGAGGAAGTGCCTACGTTTACCAAGCAGCTCGAAGGCGGCCTTTATAAGATCTGGCCGGAGAAGCCGATGGAGCCGGGCGAGTACGCGATCATTGAATTCACGCCGGGGAAAGTGGAACCGCGCATTTGGGATTTTCAGTTTCAGAAATAGGGCAAGTGGAAGAACACGAAATTTATCCAGCTATCGGGAGCGAGGGATTTGAGCGGCTTATCGCCGCGTTTTACCGCCGTGTTCCGGGCGATGAAGTGCTGGGCCCCATGTATCCCGCGAACGACCTTGCGGGCGCCGAGAAGCGTTTACGGGGCTTTCTGATTTACCGGTTCGGCGGCCCAGCCGATTACATCGCGGAACGCGGCCATCCACGTCTGGGGATGCGGCACGGGCGTTTTCAAATCGGCGACAAGGCCAGGCAGAATTGGTTGCGCTTGATGGATCAGGCGTTTGAAGAAGCACAGTTACCCGAGGATGCGGAAACGGTTTTGCGCAACTTTTTTGAGAACACGGCGGCGTTCCTGAGAAACCAGCCGTAAGCATTGTGGAGATTTGTAGCATGCGGCTAACCGCGCAGTTTCTTGCCAATGCGGCGTCCAGCATGAGAAACCACACAAGGGTTCCTGGCGTCACGACATAATAGTGAGCGCGCTTTTAGTGGGCTTTTTAGAAGGAGATTTCTTTTTGACAAAACAATTCAGTGCGGGATGCCTGCTGATTCTGAGTCTTGGCCTTGCGCAGGCGAGGGCGGCGGAAGATCGAATCACTCAACCGGTTGACGACAGTAAGCGCGTGACGCTCGCCGGCAACGTAAGCCCCAAAATTAAATCCGGGGTTGACCAAGGGCCCGTGGATCCGTCCATGGTGATTCCCTATCTCACGCTGGCGTTCAAACCCTCCGCCGCTCAGCAGGCCGATCTCGACCAGTTGCTGGCGCACCAACAGGATGCCTCGTCGCCGGACTACCACCGTTGGCTGACTCCGGAGCAATATGGAGAGCGCTTTGGCGCAAGTGGGGGGGACATCGCCAAGATGTCCGCGTGGCTTGGACAGCACGGCCTCGTCGTCAAGTCCACTGCGCGCGGGCGGACTTCGATTGCCTTCGGCGGCTCCGCGGCACAAATCGAAAGCGCCTTCGGCGTTCAGATCCACCACTATCTGTGGAATGGTCAAGTGCGCTACGCGAACACGGCCAACCCGACTATCCCCGCGGCGTTCGAGAAAGTGGTGGGTTCGATCAGCGGCCTGCACGACTTCCGCTTGCAGCCCCGCCTGAAACCGTCGAACATGCGGCCGCTGACGCAGCCCCGCAACACGGACCAAGGGAGCCATTACATTGTGCCGGGCGATATCGCGACCATTTATGACATTAATCCGCTGTACTCCGCCGGCATCAACGGAACGGGGCAGAAGATCGCCATCGCCGGACAGACGGAACTGCCGCTGGGTGATATTGCGACGTACCGTTCCACGTTCGGTCTGCCGGCGAATGTGCCGACGCTGACGCTGGTTCCGGGAACCCAGGACCCTGGAATTTCCGAGAACGATTTGGGCGAGGCCGATCTGGATGTGGAGATCTCGGGAGCGGTGGCGCGCAACGCCACCGTCATTTTCGTCTACTCGTTAAACGTGGACGATTCTTTCCAGTACATCATCGACCAGAATCTGGCGCCCGTGCTGAGCATCAGCTACGGCGGCTGCGAGTTACAGACCGGGTTATCGGATGCGTTGTTTTTTCAAGGGCTCGTTCAGCAGGCGAACGCCGAGGGCATGACGGTGTTCGGACCAGCCGGAGACAACGCCTCGACGGACTGCGCCGGCGATGACAACGCCCCTGGAACCTTCCCCGACAACTTCTCGCTTTCCGTGGATTTCCCGGCGTCTTGTCCGCAGGTGACGGCCGTGGGCGGTCTGGAGTTCAACGAAGGCGCGGGCAACTATTGGAGCGCGACGAACACCCCGAACAACGCCAATGGAGCGTCGGCCCTGTCCTATATTCCAGAGATGGTTTGGAACGACAGCGGTACGGACGACCAGCCATCGGGCGGGGGCGGCGGACTTAGCGTCCTTTTCGACAAGCCGTGGTGGCAAGCGGGCGCGGGCGTACCGGCTGACGGCGTGCGGGATGTTCCCGATGTCTCGCTGGCGGCATCGGGAGATCATGACGGCTACCTCACATTTAGCGGAGGGAGCGAATATATCGTCGGCGGGACGTCGGTTTCCACTCCCCAATTCGCCGCGATGACTGTGCTGGTTGGCGAATACCAAGCGAGCAAGGGATACCAGACCGGGCAGTCACTGGGCCAGATTAATCCGGTGCTGTACGCGCTGGCGCCGGTCGGTGGCGTGTTCCATGACACTACCGTCGGAAACAACATTGTGCTTCCCTGCTACGTGGAAAGCTCGTGCGCGCTGCCAGGGATCGGTTACAGCGCGGGCACCGGTTACGATGCCGCATCGGGACTGGGGTCTGTGGACGTCAACAACCTCGCGACGGCGTGGCACGCGGCCGCCGTGGCCAAGACCCAAACATCGATGACGCTCGGGGCCAGCAGCACGAGCATTGCGTTCGCCGGGTCCACGGTGCTCACCGCGACGGTGACGGGGATCGGCGCCACGACTTCCGGCCATGTAGTATTTTCCCTAGTGAACTCGTTGCTGGGCACTGCGCCTGTGAACAGCGCGGGGGTGGCGACATTGACCGTCAGCGGCCTGCTGCTGACCTCGGGATATAACACGATTTCAGCGCAGTTTCAGGGCGACAGCACCCATTCCGGGGCTTCGGCTTACCTGAATGTCTCGATCACCGACGCGGACAATGATGTGCCCACTATAGGCGGGGTGACGAATGCGGCCTCCTTCACGGAAGCCTTCGCTCCGGGTGAAATCATCAGTGTCTTCGGGACCCAGCTCGCCCCGACTACGGCGGTCGGTTCGGCGCCTCTTCCCGCGCTTCTGGCGGGTAGTTCGGTCACTATCGGCGGAATCGCCGCGCCACTTTATTACTCATCGCCGACGCAGATGAATGTTCAGATTCCTTACGGGATACCGGTCAATTCAACGCCAACGCTAACCGTCACCGACGGCGGGACTCTGAATTCGTACTCGGCTGGGCTGGTTGTATCCCCAACCGCACCGGCGATCTTCGTTTCAAATAGCGCGCCTGTTCCTTACACCACCGCTGCGCAAGGTCAGGTGGTCTACCTGTTTATTACCGGCGCCGGCGCGGTGACGCCTTCGATTGCTACCGGAGCGACTCCGGCGGCGGACACGCCTGTGAATGAACTGCCCGTTCCCGTGGGGGCCGTGACGGTGACGGTGGGCGGAGTACAGGCGACGGTTGACTTCGCCGGAATGCCGACGTGGGCGGTGGGAACCGTGCAGGTGAATTACACGATTCCGACCAACGCCCCGCTCGGCACACAACCGGTGATCGTTTCAGTCGGCGGAGTGGCCAGTGCGGCTGCGACGCTTACGATCACGCAATAGGGAATGGGGGCGAGCGCGGCTCGTCCTTATTCGTAGCGCAACGCCACCATCGGATCTACCTTTGAAGCGCGGCGGGCGGGCACAAAGCTCGCCAGTCCAGCAATGGCAGCCAAAACCGCGACCGCCGCGCCGAGCGTCAATGGATCATACGGCTTCAGGCCGAAGAGCAAGGAACTTGCACTGCGGCCAGCGATGAGGGATAGCGCCAAACCCGCGGCCACGCCGGCCACCAGGAGCCATCCGGCCTCTCGCAGGACCATGCCCACTACCTGCCCCTGCCGCGCGCCCAGCGCCACGCGAATCCCAATCTCGTTGGTTCGCCGCGCCACGACGTAGGAGATCACGCCATAAAGCCCGCTCATCGCTAGTATCAGCGCGAGCACGCCGAAGAATCCCGATAGCATGGCCATCATGCGTTCCTTCACCAGCCCGTCCCGGATGTTGCCTTCAAAGTCCCGACACTCAATGACGATTTCCGGATGCCGCTGAGCGATCCGGCTCTTCACCGCTGCGGCTACCAGGGACGGCGGCAGGTCGGACCGGATCATCATGGCTGTCCAGGGACCGTTCGCGGGAAACTGCGACGCCGGCGCGAACGCCATGGGCGAGGTGGTCCCGCGGATATCGGCATACAGAGTATCCGGAATCACGCCCACAATCTGAAACACGGTGGAAGGATAATCCGGCTCCTCCGCGGTTTGCAGCGTTTTGCCGATCGGATTCTCCCCGGCCGCGTAGCGCTTCACGAACGCCTGGTTCACCACCACAACGTGCTGCGATGCGGTGGTGTCCGCCGGGTTGATATCGCGTCCCGACAGCAGCGGGATCCCCATCGTCTGGAAGTAACCGGGGCTTACCCACGCGAAATGCGAATCACCCACCAACGCGCCGATGTGAATGGCGTGCGTCCAGCTTTGCCACGAGAGCGGCACGTTGGTGGTGGTAGCGGCGTTCAAGACGCCAGGAATTGTTCGGATCTGCTCAACCAACTCGCGTTTGAACTCGCCGAAGTGTTCCTTCGGTACGTGGGACTGGACGAAGCCGAGGTAAGCCACAGTGACGCCGCGTTCGCGCATGCCCGGGTCTACCGACATCAGGTTGCGAAAGCTGCGGACGAACAGGAGCGCACCCACAACCAGGACCAGGGAGACGGCGATCTGGGCCACCACCATGAGCCGCTGCATGGAATACCGCTCGCGGCCGCCGGTGGTTCCGCGCGCGCCCGATTTCATGGCCGTGACGGGATCGGCCTTCGAGGCGCTCAGCGCAGGGGCGACGCCAAATACGACGCAAGTGGCCACGGCGATGGCCGTCACAAAGAGCAGCACCCGCCAATCCGGATTCATGGGCAGGATGATGCCATCGTTCCCCGTGGAGAGCGACCACAGCAGCGCCCGGCTGAGAACGCTCGCCAGCCCCGCGCCAAGGACGGCCCCGGCGACCGAGAGAATCAAGCTCTCTACCAGAAACTGCCGGACCAGGCGCATGCGCGACGCCCCCAGGGCCAGACGCACGGCAACTTCGCGCGCGCGAACGCTGGCTCTGGCCAGCATCAGATTCGCCAGATTCGCGCAGGCGATTAAAAGTACGAGTCCGGTGATGCCGAGTAACATCCAAAGCGAAGAATCATACTGCGCGCGGAGGAGACTCACGCCTCCCGGAGCGGGATAAGCCGCCAGCCGGAAGCTCTTGTATCTGTCGACTGCTTGCGCCGAATAGCCCGTGATCGCGGTGGCCGCGAAGATGCCTGGACTGATGGCATCCACGTTGGCGGAGGCCTGGTCGATGGTTGTACCGGGTCGCAGCCGGCCCATGACGGTGATATCAAAAACATTCCGCGGCAGTTCGCGAGGCTGGCAAAACGGGCGAATGATGTCGAAGGTTTCCCCTACGGCCAAGCCGTAGAACTCCGGAGGCGTGACGCCCACCACCTGCACACGGTCGCCATCGACGAACAGACGGGAATCTTCGCCGATTTCGCGGCCGCCCATCTTCGCCTGCCAGTAGCCGTAGCTCACCACCGCATTCGAGCTGGGGCAGGTGGAAGTCTCGTCCGCGGCGAGGAGCAGCCGGCCGCGCCATGGCCGCACACCCAGGACGCGAAAGAAATCGCCGCTGACGAGCATGCCCTGCGCGGGCGCGGATTCCGTTCCCTGGCCCACGCGAAACCCGTCCGGGCGCCATGCGAACATGCCCGAAAATGCCCGCTGATTGCGCTGCAGCTCCAACCAGACGGGACGCGTGAGAGCGCCATAAAAACCCTCGTTGAGACCGAGACCATGGTTGCCGCCCGCGATTCGAATTTCCGCGAGTTCCTGGGGCCGTTCGACGGGCAGGCTGCGCAGGCGGACCGCGTCGAGTAGTTGAAAGATTGCCGTATTGGCGCCGATGCCGAGCACCAGGGACAGGATTGCGAATGCCGCGAACCCCGGATTCACCCACAACAAGCGCACCGCGTAGCGAACATCCTGCCGGAGGGATTCAAGCATGAATCGAATACGGAGGAGATGGCGAACGGTTAGCAAAGAGTTCCCGAGACCCGGGAACTGTTATCGCTGGATTTGAACGAGCTGGCTCCGCTCTTTCGTGGCCGCTGGGGCGGGGATGGTTTGCGGGGCGCGCCAGAAATCCATATACGACGTGTAGTGCACGCACGCGATGGTACATTTCGGCGCGCAGCCTTTCACCGTGATAAATTCACGGCGGATATCTTCCACCGTGTACTTCTCCAGTGGAATGGCTGGATAGCCGCGCTGCTGCGAACAATAGTGCACAAGGCCGTCTTCGCAGACGTAGAGATACCTTGCTCCGGAACGGCATTTCCATTCGTTCTCAACGCCCCGCGCAATATTGTCCTGGAAGTAGTTGAGGCGCGCGTAGTTCTTCTTGCCGCGGTCCTTCACCTGGCGGTAGACACTTTGTTCTTCGTCCGAGAGCGGCTGCAACTGGCCTTCGTGATCGTGAATGATGCCCACCGTGGAAGTGAATCCCAGCGCCACCGCGCGGTGCGCCACTTCCGCGGCATCCGCGGGGTGTCGAATGCCGCCGCCCACAACCGAATTGATGTTGACGTGGAACAGCGCATGCTGGCTCAGCATCACCAAACGCGGATCCAGCGTTTTCAGACTCTTCTTCGACACTTGATCCGGCTGAACGTTGTCGATGCTGATCTGCATGTGATCGAGACCCGCGTCATTGAGCCGTTTGATGCGATCCACATTCAAGAGAAACCCGTTGGTGATCATTCCCACGAGGCGTCCATGATGGCGGATGCGCGCAATCAGTTCATCCAGATCGGGATGCAGGAGCGGCTCTCCGCCGCTAAACGAAATGATGGACGTTCCGAGGGCCGCCAGATGATCGATCCGCTGGAACATCAATTCCTTGGGCACGGGCTTCGAGAAGTCGTCGTACTCGTTGCAGTACTCGCAGGCAAGGTTGCAGCGGCGCGTGGGGATGATGTGAGCCAGCACGGGATGATCGGTGGAACTGACGCCCTTGATGAGCATGCCCCACTCGCGAAATCGGCGGTTCAGCGCGCGTATATCCCGATGTAAGCGAAAACCGATACCCGGCATAATGGAATCCCCTATTTCACCACATCCGTGGTTTTCAACAGGCACGGAAAAGAAATGTCACTTTCCGGGATGTGTGTCACAATATCTCAAGGAGTGACAATTGTGAAGTCAACGGAAGCAGTTCGTACCAAGCTGAACCTAAACGGGAGGGTGGTGATACCCGCCTCTATCCGGCAAGCGCTGGGCTTTGAGCCTGGCGAAGAGATCCTTCTCTTTGTCGAGGACGATGAATTGCGGATGACTTCCGCGAACAAGCGCGCCGAGCGCGCACAAAAGCTCTACAAGAAATACGTTGGCGAGGGCGTCAGCCTTGTTGATGAAGTCATCGCGGACCGGCGGAAGGAAGCTGCCGCTGGTGAGTAGAGTGGTGCTGGATGCGTCCGCTATTCTTGCCGCGATCGGGAATGAACCGGGCGGAGAACAAATTCTCAGGCATCTCCGCGATGCGGTGGTGAGCACCGTGAACCTGGCCGAAGTGAAAAGCAAACTTGTTGAGAGAGGGTTTCCGCCGGCCGAAGCCTGGGACGCGGCAAATAGCTTCTCAAGGACGGCGTTCGATTTCGATCCCGAACAAGCCAGCGTGGTGGGCGACCTCGTCCCATCCACCCGTCCGCTCGGTCTATCCCTCGGCGACCGCGCCTGCCTGGCGCTCGGCATCGTATTGAAGGCGCCCGTTTACACGGCCGATCGCAAATGGGCGAAGTTAAAGCTCGATCTCGACATCCACTTCATCCGCTAGAGACCAGCCGTGGGGTGGTGCTTCCTACACTTTCTACCTGATCTAGTGACAAGCCGCGGTGAATTCTTGGAACCGCTGATATCCGCTACTCTGGATAGAACGATGGATCATGAACTTCTCCCATCGGGCATTCGATGCGCGCGCTAGAAATGACGGCAGGTCCAGGCGTCCCCTGTGGCAGCCCGTTTCCCTCTTGCTCTTAGTCATCGTATTGTTCGGCTATCGTGCGGCGGTAGAGAACGATTCAGCGAGCACACAGGAAACAAGCTTCGGGACTATCGCTCAGTGTGAACACCGGGGGCGTGGAAATGAAAACTTCTGTCACTACACGTTTCCAGTTGGCGATGAGCAATACACGGGTGTGAGTAAGGCCGAGCCGGGAGTTGGATTTGGCCAGAAAGTCACGGTTTATTACAACAGCCAAAACCCCAATGTTAACCCTTGAAGAGTTCTCTAGACAAAGTCGCGAGAATCGGCGTTTCGTCCAAATCCTCTTGGTAGTGCTTGCCGCTATCGTCGCCTTTACTCTTTGGGACAGAGCGCCCTACCGTAAGGATTCAGACGAGCGGGTTCTCTGAAAACGGCATTTTGTTTCGGGAGACTGAAAAAGAGCAGCGGCAGTTGGCTGGACGCGGACGTCAGACAATATCTTGGTGGCTCACCAGAATGGAAAATCCTCTGTCGCAAAAGTTCAGGGTCTGTTTCTGGCAGAAGTACCACGGCCCGTTAGCCGTTGTCGCGATGCACCGTCTCCATCGCAAACGCGGGCAGGCAAACCGCGATATATTCCGCACCGTCTTCCAGCGGAGTGCTGTATTCCACGCGCTCGCCGGCACTGACAATCACGGCCTGGCCGGCATTCACGTCGAGCGCTTCCGCAGCCGTCGTCACCCGCAGCATCCCGCGCAGCACCACGGTATATTCGTCGAATTCCGGCGTCTGCCCCGGCTCTTCCCATCCGCCCGGACTGCGCATATGGGCGATGGAAACCGCGCCCGTGCCCGAGTTCACGCGGCCTATGTATTCGTCAATCAGTTTTGGCCTGGTGCCCGCCGCTTCAACGCGGGAGGGGCCTGTAATGAGTCGCGGCATATGATGAATGGGTGCTCCAACCAGTGCGGGTCGAATATGGCATTTTACGAAAAATGCGCGAGCGCAATAAATTCTGGTATCGCTGCGCGCACTGGCCCATCTGGATTTTCGTCTTCTTCCTCTCGCCGGGCCCGTGGGTCTTCCAACTATTCGAGCACGGCTGGAACAGAACCATGCTTTTGTGGATGCTGGCGGTTGTTGCCGGAACCGGCCTCGCTGGAATCCGCGGCCAGCTTCCTGGGGTGGAACCACGCCCCTACATTCTCCGCTTCACCGAGGATAAACCGAACCCGCTCTACCGCCGCATCTGCTACACCTGCGCGTGGAACGTGGTGGTGAATTACGCGCTGCTGAACCTGGCCGGTTTGGTGGTTGCGGTAGTGGCGCATCGCTGGGTGCTGTGGCAGATTTACCGGAGCTTTTATTTCCCGCTCGCCATTGTGATCTGGAGCCTCGGCACGCTCGGATTACTGCCGCGCGTGAAGCGCTCGACCAAGGGGGAAGGCACGGAGCGCCGCTATTTCTACGGATCGGTGTGGGCCGCCTGCGCCGCGCAGCCCGTTCTTGGTCTGCTGTGGCGAGTTCTGCCGCGCAGCCAAGCGGCGGACATCGCCAAACTCGCCGTCTTCGTTCTGGTCCTTGGATTCATGGCGATTCTGGCAATGCGCGGGCACCTGCCGCGCACGCGCCCCATTCTGCCAGGGGAACTGATCACAGCCGACTTCTAAGTAAGTCGCCCGCAAAACGGAGTGCGCGGGCCGCTTTACTTGAATGCAATGAGGGTGCCCGACGCACCCTTTGCG